>NZ_PKGG01000105.1:0-17110 GCF_046480465.1 Arthrospira sp. PCC 8006 | reverse complement strand
GATCGCTAAATCGACACCTAGCTGCATATCTTCGTCTATATTACTACTCGCTAAGGATATGCTTTGAATAATTGACCAGGGAAAAGCCATCCCAGTTCCGGTTAATAAACAAGGTCCCCCTAGTTTCGCTAATCCTTGGGGACGCACCCAATTTTTGACTAAGAATGCCAAGGCAGAAATGGAGTTCTTGACAGATGGATTGGGGGGTGTTTCCATTAAATATAATGCTTGCACTGGCTTGGCTGTGAGCAAGGCTTGTTGAGCAATAGTGGCGATCGCTCCCGGTTCCACTAAACAATCAGCATCAATCATAACTACCACCTCTGGGGGGTTTTGGGCTAGGTGGTGTAATCCATAATCGAGAGCATATCCTTTTCCTCTGTTGTCTGGATCTTGCCTTTCCAGGACTTGCGCTCCGTTTTCAGTGGCGATCGCTACAGTTTCATCTGTGCAGTTATCCGCAATTACAATGATTTCATCGTCCGGTTTCAGTTGAGGTAAAATATTAGCCAAAGTTTGACCAATAACTAACCCTTCATTATGAGCCGGAATTAATACAGAAATTGTCGGTTCTGGTAGGTCGTCATTTGATGTAAAACCTGGGAAATTAAACCCGGCTGCCAAACATTCAACGAACAGAACCATGATCGGAATTGCCAAACAAAAAGCTATTAATCCCAGCGTGAAACCAACCCAGATAGTGATCATTTTTTACATAGGCTCCATTTCAGGCACATCGGCTTCTGGCGCATCTAAATCAACTACAACATTGAGAGATTGGGAAATGAACCATTGACGCGGCATACCTTGAATAGTAATCTTTTTACCATCTCTTTCGATTTTAACATTGCCGCTTACTTTCTCAATATGTATATCTGAATTCATTAAGTAGGTAGCTTTATCTGTAACTTTAATCCACATCATTTAATTGCCTTATTTGGGGTGGGATATTTTTGTGGGGGATCATTCCAGCTTATCCCCCACATTTTACCAAGCTAAATTAGTGACAAATTACTCGTCTGCGCCGAAATCTTCCCGTAACTTAGCTTCCTGTTCATTGGTCAAGTTGGATTTAATCAACTCACCTTTTTCTTCATCTTTGAAGGCTTCCTCTACTTTATCTAAAGTCACACTACTGGTTAGTAAAAACAGTGCGGAAGTACCTTCAGTTACTTGATTTCGGACATCTTTTATAAAGTCATCATCAATGCCGTAGTCAGTGAAATATCCTGACAATGCTCCGGCTAATGCACCGACCGCCATTCCTAATACCGGAACAAAGAAAATCAAGCCGAATAATAGACCCCAAAAAGCGCCGCCAAATGCACCAGAACCCACTAGGTCAACGGCTTGGGTGGTTTTGGGTTTCTTACGACCTTGTGGCCAGAATACTATAGCCGCATCTTCGATTTGAATTAAACGTTGTTTCTGGAGTTCAGCGAGTTTAGTCAGAGCATTTTTAGCACCATCAGCGCTATTGTATTTCCAAACTGTTAAAGTTGCCATTGTTATCAATCTGTTGATGATTATATGGGGGTAGTATAATCATAATTGTATAAAATTGTACAAATTTAAGCAAAATTTTATGATTAGTAGATGGCAATGTGGTTATATTTAAAAGAAAAACCGGATTTCTGAATGAATAGAAACCCGGCGAATGGATAGTTAATAATCAACCCTTATTTCATGGCGATCGCAGTTTGACGGTGGCGGACTTCCAGATAAATTAACAAAGCGTTAATATCTGCGGGGTTAACCCCACCAATACGGGAAGCCTGACCAATAGTTAAGGGTTTGATCCGGTTTAACTTTTCCCGTGACTCCATAGATAGGGTTTCAATGGTAAGATAGTCTAAGTCTTGAGGAAGTTGGCGGTTAGCATGGCGGCTGATCTGATCAATTTGGTTTTGCTGGCGTTCCATATAGCCGGAATATTTAATCTCAATTTCCGCGCCTTCTTTTTCCTCTAAGGATAACTGAGAATTACCTAGGTTGTAATGTTCTAAATTGCCATAGTGAAAACCAGGACGGCGCAACAATTCCGCCAAGCTAATTGACCCCTTAATTTTTTGTTGAGTATCAGAGGCGATCGCTATACCAATTTCGTCGCGTTCCTTAACTCTGGTCTGGTCTAGCCGCTGCTTTTCGGCGATAATATTAGCCTGTTTTTGTTGGAATAATTGCCAACGGCGATCGTCAATTAAACCAATTTCCCGACCCAAGGGAGTTAGGCGGCGATCGGCATTATCCGATCGCAATAATAACCGATACTCCGACCGACTGGTTAACATTCGATAGGGTTCTCGTAGATCCTTCGTACACAAATCATCAATTAAAGTGCCGATATAACTTTGTTCCCGAGGAAACACAATCATATCTTCCCCCCGCACTAATTTAACCGCATTAATTCCCGCCACAATTCCCTGGGCTGCCGCTTCTTCATATCCAGTTGTACCATTAATTTGACCAGCACAAAATAATCCCTCAATTTTCTTAGTCATCAAAGTAGGATAACACTGAGTTGCCGGCAAATAATCATATTCCACCGCATAAGCAGGGCGTAGCATAACGCAGTTTTCCAAACCGGGAAGACTCCGCAACATTTCTAACTGTAATTTTTCCGGTAAACCAGTAGAAAATCCCTGAATATAAAGTTCAGGAATATGACGACCTTCCGGCTCAATAAAAATCTGGTGACTTTCCTTGTCAGCAAACCGCACAATTTTATCTTCAATACTCGGACAATAACGGGGGCCTTTAGCATCTACCCAACCGCCATAAACCGGCGATAAATGCAAATTTTCCCTAATTAATCGATGAGTTTCCGCCGKAGTTCTGGTTAAATAACAGTTCATTTGTTCCCTTTCAACCCACACTTGAGGGTCAAAACTGAACCATCGCACTCGTTCATCTCCTGGCTGAGGTTCTAAGTTGCTATAATCAACCGATCGCTTATCTACTCGTGCGGGAGTTCCAGTTTTCAGTCGTCCGGTTTCAAACCCCAAGCGGTTCAGTGTCTCTGTAAGTCCTACAGCCGCGAATTCTCCAGCTCGTCCCGCTGGCATGGATTTGTTACCCACCCAAATAATTCCACCTAAAAAAGTCCCAGTAGTTAGGATGACAGCTTGACAGGCAAATGCTACACCAAAATAGGTTTCTAAACCTATAATTTCGTCATTTAATCCTAATACTAAATCTGTTACCATTCCCTCCCGGACTGATAGGTTTTCTTGGTTTTCGACTATTTGTCGCATTACCGCTGCATATTCGCGCTTATCCGTTTGCGCCCGCAACGCCCAAACAGCCGGCCCGCGAGAGTTGTTAAGTAGACGTTTTTGCAGGTAAGTGCGATCGGCCATTTTGCCAATTTCTCCCCCCAGTGCATCAACTTCGTGGGTGAGTTGAGACTTCGCGGGAGCCCCCACAGCCGGGTTACAGGGTTGCCAGCCAATTTTATCTAAATTCAGGGTCAGCAGCAAGGTGCGACAACCCAAACGCGCTGCCGCTAAAGCCGCTTCGCAGCCTGAGTGTCCGCCACCGACTACGATGATATCAAATTCTTCTTGAAAGTCTACGGGTGAATTTACGGTCATAGTTGGAATATTTTACAATGTCGCTCTATTTGATTTTAGGGATATCTAATGATATTATAGTTATTTTAACATTGATTGGGGATAATCTTATAGATAATTGGGGCATCACCCAAATCAATCATGTCCCAGAGGTATAATTTATTAATTAAATGCTGATTTAATCACCTACACAAATTATGAATATTCCGGCTTTAGTTAATGTAGCGATCGGTCTGTTTTTTATTTACCTGATTTTAAGCCTTTTTGTATCAAATTTACAGGAACTTATCGCCTCTTATTTGTTTGACTGGCGCGCCCAAAATCTCAAGGCATCTATTCAGAGTATCTTAGGGGATGCCATGACCGAAAAGATTTATAATCATCCTTTAGTCGGGTCTTTACAAGATTATAAAATTGATAGATTTAACCGGGGTGTGGGTCCTTCTTATATTCCTGATGATACCTTTTCTTTGGCGTTGATTAGTGTGTTGATGGAAACTGCGGGACAAGAATCAAAAATTGTCACTTTATCTGTGGATGATTTTAAGGAGGCGATCGCTTCTCAACCCGTCGCCAAAATTCTCAAGCCGGAACATATAGGATTAATGCGATCGCTCGCTAATCAAGCACAAATTAATTGTTTTGAAAATGTTTTTATTAAGGCTTTAGAAACCGAGGTAATGGCATGGTTTAATCAATCAATGGATCGCGCTTCTGGTGTCTTTAAACGTCGAGTTAAGTTGATGATTTTAGCCTTGGGATTTGGGGCTGCCATCATCATGAATGTTGATACTATTAATATTGCTAACCGCCTCTCCTTAGAACCTGTAATTCGCCAACAAGTTAGCCAAGATATTCAGATAATTTTAAGTGATAGTGATTCCTGGCAAAACTATATCAATTGTTTAAGTCAAAATTCCTTAGATAAAAACGACTGTGAAACCCTTGTCAGTGAGGATTTTCTCAAGATAGCACAAGAGAAACTATGGTCTCTTCCTTTGGGTTGGAGTTCCGCTAATTTAGCCTACCAATTCGGCGGTGAAATTTCGGGATTGACAATTCTTAGAGTCATTGGTGGTTGGCTATTAACAGCGATCGCTATCTCCATGGGATCTTCATTTTGGTTTGATCTCCTCAACCGATTGATTGATGTTCGCAACACCGGAAATAAACCAGATGATACATAACAGTAAATAGTGAAAATTCACCAGTGATCAATTCACATTACTTGTGACCTCACTATTATTAAAGCTGGGATTTTTTTTGGGTCCAAACAGAAAATAGGTAATCATTTTACCTTTACCTTTGACATCTATCATCTCTCGCTTTTCAAATAAATACTGATGTTGTAGGAGTTGATAAGTATCCTCAGAAACATGAATTTTACCAGGTACGCCATGGGACTCCATTCGGGATGCAGTGTTAACCGTATCACCCCATAAATCATATATAAATTTTTTCAAACCAATCACACCCGCCACTACTGGTCCGCTGTGAATACCTATGCGGATACTTAATTTTCGGTTTTGTGTCTTATTTAATTCAGCCATAACTTTTTGCATATTAATAGCCATTTCCGCAATAGCAATAGCATGATAATCTCGACGGTGTGGGAGTCCTCCCACTACCATATAAGCATCTCCAATAGTTTTAATTTTTTCCAATCCATAGGCTTCCGTGAGCATATCAAAAGCCGAAAAAATTTTGTTTAAAAGGTTGACTAAATCCACAGGAGAAAGTTCCGATGCTAACTGGGTAAAACCGACAATATCAGTACATAATACTGTAACTTCCGCAAAAATTTCCGCTACCCGGTTGTTGTTTCAGCTGATCAGCAATTTTTTTAGGCAATATATTAAGTAAAAGACGTTCCGTTTGTTCTCGCTCATGCTGTAAAGCTGCTTCTGTTAATAAGCGTTCCGTAATGTCCCGTAAAATGGCTCGTGTGGCGATCGCTTTACCATTTTCTAATTTACAATTGATACTACCTTCCACTGAAATTTTCTTACCATCTTTAGTAATAAATTCCGCTTTAATAGAATTCACTAACTCCCCCCTCACAAGGCGAGCTAAAATCTGTAAAAAATGAAATTTATTATCAGGATGAATAATGTCAAAAATAGTCAGATTAGATATTTCATATTCAGTATATCCTAGAGTTTGCTTCCAAGCTCTGTTCACATAGATAAAACTACCATCCATACCAAAAGACTGAATTAAATCACTAGCATTTTCAAACAAATCTCGATATTTTTCTTCGCTTTCCGCTAAGGCTCTTAATAACAGGCTAGTTTCGTTGGTACTTTGAACTAATTTTTGCTCTAAAACCATTCTATCTGTCACATCAGAAAAGAAGATAATTAGCTGATATTCTTGCGTTTCATCATCATAATACCGATTTGCAAAAAAATCTAAATAAAGGGGGGAGTCTAGGTCAGAAAAACGACCAATTCCTTTCATTTCAAAAGATGGTAATTCTCCCCGCAATACCTCCATTAACATCTCCTCTGTTCCGAAGAGTTCTGGTAAGCCATTGTGGATATCTTCACCAAGTTGAAATGACTGCGGTTCATCAGCAAAACGATCTACCTGTGCTGACAGTTCATAGATGATTAAATTAGCATCAATAATTAAATATTCTAAGTGATGGGGAACTACAATTTTCGAGCCAAGTTGCTTCATATTATCCTCTGGTATATTCAAGTTTTTGGAGACCATTATTTTAAGTAATGATACCTGATTATTGAAGTCCTAATTATGGGTAATGATTAAACCTTAACCACCATACTATAAGACAATTTTTGGAATATTTCATCCACATAATCACCTGTTTTCGCTGAAGTGGGATAAATACCTAGGGCTTTTTCGATAACTGGTTCTGGCACATATTTATTCAATTTTTCCAGGTCTTTTTCTGCCACCAAATCAGCCTTATTCAAAGCTACAATTACTTCACCTTTTGGGTTCACAGATAAAAACAAGTTCAAGTGTTCAATTAACCGCTCAATAGTTTCTTGGCGACTGAGATCCGCTACCAAAATCACCCCGCCCGCTCCCTGTAGGTAAGAAGGCGCGATCGCTTTAAATTTTGTGTGCCCTTCTATATCCCAAATTAACAACTGTAAATTGACTATTTCTTCCGGTTTTACGTTGAGTAAGTCAACAGCTTTGCGGGAAATTTTTACCCCTACTGTTGACAGGTATTGGTCGCTGAATTGACGATCTAAAAAACGCCGAATTAGGCTGGTTTTGCCAACGCTAAAGTCACCAACCATACACATTTTTTTAGAAATTTTAGACATTGGATTAAGGTTGTTCTCCCTGGTTATGGTCTTGGTTATCTATTATTTCAAATACCACAGTTCTCCCCAATAAGAAAGGCTGATGAGATATAACATCTGTAGGTGGCTGGGCGTTACCTACTACCTCTAGGCGTTTCGGGTCAATTCCTTGTTTGGTCAAAGCGTCCCGAACTGCTATGGCTCGATTGAGGGCTAATTGCTGATTTCTAACAGCATTTCCCCTCAGATCACTATGACCAATAATTCTCAGCGATAGTTGCGGATACCGATCCAGAAATTCTTGGATTTTGGTTATGATTTGCAGATCTTGGGGGTTAAGCTGTGCTGAACCGGAATTAAAGTAGATGCGATTTTCTATGCGGACTGGATCTATTTTTAAGGTGCTAAAAACTGATTTTATCCCAGGAATATTTTCAAAGGCGGCGGGAATTATTTGAGCATCTCTCATTTGTCTGACTTGACCACTAATCATAACTTGGCGATCGCTATCACTATAATTGCTTTCAATATTAACGCCAGCAATTTCATGGAAAATCCCCGTCATGCGTTCCACTTCTCCAGCCGTTACTATAGGATCTGGCGGTACATCAACAGCGATAATTTGGTTATCTATCTGCAAGTCAGAAGCCCTATATACAGCTAAGTTTTCCGCTAATTACCGTAATCTTTCATTAGGAACTTTTCCACTCAGTCTTAATTGCTCACCTTCCCCTGAGACAGCAATCTTATAAATCGCTAACTCAGGAGTTGCAGCTAAGGTTTGGGCGGTTTGATATGCTATGCGTCTTTGCAGGTATTCTTGATAAGACAAATATCCCCAAGGAATTAAAATTAACAACCCTATAAATACTCCCAAACTAATCAGAGCCAGAGGTAGTCGCTTTAATTTTTTCTCAAATACAAATTTAATTAAACTTTCTAATAACTGATGTACAGCCAGCGGAATATTGTCGCGATCGCCATCAAAATTTTCGATAAATTCTCCGTAATCTAAAACAATTATACCCATAGTTTGTCGCATTTTTTCGATAAATTCTGGCGTGGGTTCCCCTTTAGTTACCACAGCTAAATAACAGTAACCCGCCACCTCTATGATTATTTTAGAATCCCCATACTCAATCTCATTTAGTTATGAATAATTATCAATTTGCACAATGCAATCATTCACAAAACTGCGAATAGCAGTTCACATCCCGGCTACCATTTCTGACTCAAGGCTATAGCTACCAGAAGCCTGCACCTCCGAAATCACTAACCCTGAGTTTTTATGAATTAAAAAGATGGCTTGAACTGCAAAAGGTAAAGATTCTTTGAGGATTAATTCTGCTTCCGAAACCACCTTCACCTTAGCTTTAATTTTCCGCGCCACTCCCTCAAAACTAAAAGCATTAGCTACTTTGTCGTTAATATTCTGAACAGCCTCGGCTAGATATTTGCTGATAGTATTACCAATCACAGGATATAAAGCATCTACCATCGCATCACTTTCTAGGCGAATTTGCTCCTTAATAGCTTTACCCATTTCTGGTGCTAAAGCATTAGCTATGGCATTTTGATCTAATTTTCTTTGCTCACGAAGCGCGATCGCTATTTCCGGCGCTAAAGCCTTCGCCACTTCTTCCGGGGCGTTTTTAATATGCTGAGAAATCGCCCCAGGTAACAAATCGGCGATCGCATTAATCATCCCCGACTTATCTTGTCGTTTTTTCCCCGCAATAATCTCATCAATAATCGGCACAATTGAGTCTATCACTTGTGGTTGAGACAGAAGCATTTGCTCATTAATGATAGCTGTTATAGCTGGGAGTAATAGGTTAAAAATCTTGCCAGGATCATCAAATTTATCCTGAACCGCTTGCAGTTTCTGTTCCGCTGACTGAATTGGGCTCTGTAGCCTCGGTAACTCAGTCTCAAGATAACTTTTAGTGACTTTTTCAAACTCCGAGAATTTGGAACCTAGCAGCAGATCCTGTAATGGGTCGAAAGGGTCGGACAAGTCCTGACTTAGATCTACTTCTGTATCGCTGGTTTGGTTTTATGGCGGCGCAGAAACAGAGGTTTTCTCCTCCTCCAAATCAGAACCATTATTATTATTTGCATGAGATTTAGCAGTTTCTCCAGACTGGACAGACACTGGATCATCAAAATACTTACTAAACTCATTTGGGGAAATTTCAATTAATCGAACCGCCTTAGTCACCACTTCCTCATCCTCTGGGATTAACTCAGAGAATGCTGTCTCTACCTGAGTCTCTATCTTCTTAGTAGTCTCTACCTTCTTAGTCTCTACCTGGGTAAAATCTTATGGTTGAGCAGAAAGTAGATCCTCCCTTTTCACACCCAGATTTTGTGAATTACTTTTCCGAGAATATGAGGATTTTTGTTCATTCTTAATATTGCTATTTTGAGATGGAGAATTATCAACTTTGGGAGTTTGAGGTGAGTTAGTGATAGATTCATCATTAGGCTTCCCAAGCAACACATCAATCAAAAGATCAACCAACTCATCCAGTTGTGGTTCAGACTCAACAGATTCTAACTCAACCTCTTGTGATTGATTTATGCTCTTGGGAGTTTCTTGCGATCTAGTCATAAATGCCACCCCTGATAGATAATTCAGTCAAGTAGGGGTCGAGAGATATGTCGCCATCTCCCCCTCCCATACAAAACCGTACTTGAGACTTTCACCTCATACGGCTCCTAATTTGATTGCTCCATTGTTAGGGATACAGCGTTGACATTATCTAATGCCGTCTTATCATCGCGGGTGTGGCGATGTAGTAGTTGAAGATTTTTGTATTCATCCTTTCCGCCTAAGCTTCGAGGTACAATGTGGTCTACTTCAATTAAATCCGATGGTGCAAAATACTGTCCGCACCAGGTACATCTGCCTTTTTGCTTTTTGAGTAGTTTTGCTACCCTATTTGGCGTGTCAATTGCTTGTCCTTTCCTAGTTGCCCAGTAAGTCCAATTTCCGTCATATGGTGTTGCGTCAGGGCGTATCAGGGTGTGTCTGACAATCGGAGTCCAATTATGTTGCCATAATGTGAGTCCATCCTTAGTCTGGAACAACCAAGATTCATGCCTTTCTTTCCCATTACTAAGTCTAACCGTTCCATGACTGAAATAGTTTCTTAGCTTCTTGTAACTTGTCTTTCCGCATCTTGATACTGTCCATGCCCTTAACATTAACCAGACTTTGTGGTCTAGCTTAACGAAGGTCTCTGATGAGACTACCGCTGAATAATAGTTTGACCATCCCCTTATGATTGGGTTTAGTTTGCTTATCAGGGCTGATTGGGGTGCGGTTTTAAGATGTTTTATTGCATCCTTAATCACTTCTGTGTGGGCTTTAACTGCTTTGTTGCTGGGTTTGATGTGAGTTTTGTGACCGATTGGACGGCTTGCTGCTCCACCAGTTTTCCCAGTTTTATATTTTCCTGCAGGATATTGCCTAATATTGAATCCTAGAAAATCAAATCCGGGTTCTTCAAGTTTTCCATCATATTCAATAGGATTGAGTGTATGACAGATTCGAGTTTTTCCCGGTTTAATCTCTAACCCAATAGGTTTTAACCATTCATAAATAGCAATCTTGCACTGTTCAATAATCTCTAGTGATGGTGATATCACTACAAAATCATCGGCATATCTTATTACGGTGGCTTTAATTTTAGTAGGGGTCGAGAGAGATGTTGCCATCTCCCCCTCCCATACAGAACCGTACTTGAGACTTTCACCTCATACGGCTCCTAATTTGACCGTCTCCTTGTTAAGAGTACAGCATCATCTCTTCATCAAGAGCTGTTTTATTGTCGTGACAATGGCGATGTAATAATTGAATATTCTTGTATTCATCCTTTCCGCCATGGCTTCTAGGTACAATGTGGTCTACTTCAATTAAATCTGATGGGGTAAAGTATTGCCCGCACCAGGTACATCTACCTTTTTGCTTTTTGAGTAGTTTTGCTACCCTATTTGGCGTGCCGATTGCTTGTCCTTTCCTGGTTGCCCAGTAGGTCCAATTTCCGTCGTATGGTGTTGCGTCAGGGCGTATTAGGGTATGTCTAACAATTGGAGTCCAATTGTGATTGAACAGATGTAACCCATCTTTGGTTTGGAACAGCCAATTTTCGTGTCTTTCTTTCCCATTGCTAAGTTTAATTGTTCCATGTCTGAAATAATTACTTAGCTTTTCGTGACTTGCCTTTCCGCATCTTGATACTGTCCATGCCCGTAACATTTGCCAGATTATCATATCTAGTTTAGTGAAGGTCTCTTTTGAGACTACCGCTGAATAGTAGTTTGACCATCCCCGAATAATTGGGTTTAGTCTACTTATCAGGGCTGATTGGGGTGCTGTCTTATGTTGTTTAATTACACCCATAATCTCTTCAATGTGGGCTTTGACTGATTTTTGGCTGGGTTTTATATGGGTTGTGTGACCGATTAATCGGCTTGCTTTCCCACCTATTTTCCCAGATTTATATTTTCCTGCGGGATATTGCCTGATATTGAATCCTAGAAAATCGAACCCAGGTTCCTCAGTCTTGCCATTATACTCAATAGGCTTGAGTGTGTGACATATTCGGGTTTTTTCAGGTTTAATTTCTAGTCCTACAGGTTTTAGCCATTCAGAAATTGCAGTCATGCACTGTTCAATGATTCTTAGGTCTTTTGATATGACCACAAAATCATCGGCATATYTTATGACGCTCGCATAAGGGCGATTGTCTGATTTCTTAGGATACATTGTTTCAATTAACCTAACCATACCCAACAGTGCGATGTTGGCGAGTATTGGACTTATCACCCCTCCCTGGGGTGTCCCTGATTCTGTATCCTCAAATACACCGTTATCTAGCACGCCWGCTTTGAGCCATTGTTTCAGGTCTCTTTTTAGGCTGCTTGGACAATGAATTTTGGACAGTAGGTAATCATGGTTCACGGTAAGAGCATTTTGTTATGGTCGAAAGGGAAGTCACCTTCCCCAACTCCACTTCAAAACCGTACTTGAGACTTTCATCTCATACGGCTCCTGATGTGGATACCCCTTTGTCAGTGGGAACAGGGCTACAACCCCCTGCTTTATGACCTCAACTTTCGGAGCTATATACACACGTAGTCATTAACTCGTTTTCGTCATAACACTCTTAGTTGTCGCGGTCTCTATATCCACACCGTGACTAGTGGGCATATCCTAACCATTACAGTTAGGCATTAGCTTTCAGTCACATCCTTTTCCCTTAAAGGCATACGCTTACACTTTTCGCTACTCCACAGGTACATCCTGCCACTTGAGAGCCAATGAGGGGTTTAAACGTTCCATCTATGCGGGCATTCCATCTTTAGATTTGTCCTATCCATCGGGGTACTTTAAAAGTCTGTGTAGGTAGTTATAGCAGTCTCCTACTTTTCCCCTTACTCTTTTGAGCGCAGCGTATCAACCTGTTTCGCTACTGATGCTTTACGATGGTTCAGCCGGACATTCGGTTTCCCTAATCATGGATGGTTGGCAGTGGTCGCATTTGGTAGTAGGTTCTACTTCACGCCTTCCGTTCCCCGCTTCAATCCTGGGGTTATGATTCCCAAAACTGGGGGTGGCTATCGCCGTTACTCTCAACCTTACGTTATACTCAAGGGGTTCATAACTTTCCCTCTTTTTTTTCGCTCAGTTTTGACCTTGAGTCTCTCTGCCTTATCTGGTTGTCGAAGCCAGATGTTGAGACACATAGATAGTTATGGGATGGTCAGGGGTGCGAATCCCTTATATTCCACCAAGGGGTGGAAGTCCCACTAGGAGGTTATTTCAGGCATTGCAGCCCTATTTCACTCCTAAACGTCTCGCACGCTATATCAGCATCAAGAACATAGTATTGTCCTTGATTTATGGCAATATAAATTCTACTTATTGCATCTTGTGCTGACCGTCCGGGACGGAACCCGTAGCTTGTACCTTCAAATCTCGATTCCCATTCAGGTTCGAGAGCCGTCTTGACCAAGGCTTGCCTTGCTCTATCTTGGATTGTGGGTATTCCTATTCCAGCTTTTTTCATCCCTRCCAGGTTTTGGTATCCACACCCGTCGCAGTGGTTTTGATTTGAGTTTTCCCTTAATGTTCTTAACAAGCTCGAACCTTTGTCTTGAAGAGATTGCTCTTACTCCATCAACTCCGGCTGTTTTCTTGCCTTGACCCGCTTGGGGGGCGGGTTTATTAAGCTGACTGTTGGGAAGCATGGCTGACCGTGGAACCCGCCCCTACAGTCGCACTGCTAAGAGCCTGGCATAATATGATTTCACCAGTAGACGTTGCCACCTTCGTGCCTTAGCATTTTGTCCCGATTTAGCTGCTTGAAATATACTCTTTTGGAGCTTGAAAACTTTCCGTTGAACCTTAGTCCATGGGACTGTCTTCCATGCGTTGTTCGTAGTCTTGATTGGTTTTGGTTTCCCAAACCCTTTCTTTAAACTCGCTATCGCCATTTGTACACCTAYTAGGCTCTATTTCTTTACAATCAAACCGTGACCTGTTAGCATATCCCTGCCATTACAGTAGGGCGTTGGCTTTTGGTCACATCTCACATCCTCTAGGACTTGCGGTTACACTTATCCCTACTGATATCTCGACCAGATAATCAGAGTCCAGGAGGACTTAAAACGTTCCGTTTATATGGGCATTCCATCTTTAGACTTGTCCTTTCCACCGGGGTACTTTTAAAGGTCTGTGTAGGTGATGAAGATATTACCCTACTTTTCCCCTTACTCTTTTGAGCGCAGCGTATCAACCTATTTCGCTACCTACTTGTGACGGTGGTTCAAGTCGGAACATTCAGATTTCCTTAGTCATGGATGGTTGGCAGTGGTCGCATTTGGTAGTAGGTTCTACTTCACGCCTTCCGTTCCCCGCTTCAATCCTGGGGTTRTGATTCCCAAAACTGGGGGTGGCTATCGCCGTTACTCTCAACCTTACGTTATACTCAAGGGGTTCACAACTCCCCTCTTTTTTTCGCTCAGTCTTGACCTTGAGTCTCTCTGCCTTATCTGGTTGTCGAAGCCAGATGTTGAGACACATAGATAGTTATGGGATGGTCAGGGGTGCGAATCCCTTATATTCCACCAAGGGGTGGAAGTCCCACTAGGAGGTTATTTCAGGCATTGCAGCCCTATTTCACTCCTAAACGTCTCGCACGCTATATCAGCGTCTAGCACATAATAACTTTCGTGTTTGATACTTAGATATATTCTGGCTATTGCATCTTGGGCAGACCGTCCAGGACGGAACCCGTAGCTTGTGCCTTCAAACCTCGATTCCCATTCAGGTTCGAGAGCCGACTTAACCAAGGCTTGCCTGGCTCTATCTTGGATTGTGGGTATGCCTAGTGGGCGTTTTTCATCCCTACCAGGTTTTGGAATCCACACCCTTCGCAGTGGTTTTGATTTGAGGCTTCCCTTAATGTTTTTGACAAGTTCTAACCTTTGTCTTGGAGAGATTGCTCTTACTCCATCGACTCCGGCTGTTTTCTTGCCTTGACCCGCTTGGGGGGCGGGTTTATTAAGCTGACTGTTGGGAAGCATGGCTGACCGTGGAACCCGCCCCTACAGGCGCACTGCTAAGAGCCGGGCATAATATGATTTCACCAATAGACGTTGCAACCTTCTCACCTTTGCATCCTGTCCCGATTTAGCTGCTTGAAATATACTCTTTTGGAGCTTGAAAACTTTCCGTTGAACCTTAGTCCATGGGATTGCCTTCCATGCGTTGTTCGTAGTCTTGATTGGTTTGGGCTTGCCAAATCCTTTCTTTAAACTCGCTATCGCCATTTGTACACCTACTAGACTCTATTCTTACAATCAAACCGTGACCTGTCAGCATATCCCTACTATTACAGCAGGGCATTGGCTTCTGGTCACATCTCACCCCCTAATGGGCTTGCGCTTACACTTTTTACTACTGACTCTCTCGACCAGATTATCAGAGCCCAAGAGGGGTTAAAACGTTCCGTTTATATGGGCATTCCATCTTTAGATTTGTCCTTTCCACCGGGGTACTTTAAAGGTCTGTGTAGGTAGTTTTATAAAAACCCCTACTTTTCCCCTTACTCTTTTGAGCGCAGCGTATCAACCTATTTCGCTACTTACTACTGACGATGGTTCAAGCCAGACATTTGGTCTCCCTAATCATGGATGGTTGGCAGTGGTCTCGTTTCTGGTGTTRGGTTACACCTCGRMGCCTTCCGTTCCCCGCTTCAGTCCTGGGGTTGTGAYTCCCAAAACTGGGGGTGGCTGTTATGGTCGAAAGGGAAGTCACCTTCCCCGACTCCACTTCAAAACCGTACTTGAGACTTTCATCTCATACGGCTCCTGATGTGAATACCCCTTTGTCAGTGGGAACAGGGCTACAACCCCCTGCTTTATGACCTCAACTTTCGGAGCTATATACACACGTAGTCATTAACTCGTTTTCGTCATAACACTCTTAGTTGTTGTGGTCTCTATATCCACACCGTGACTAGTGGGCATATCCTAACCATTACAGTTAGGCATTAGCTTTCAGTCACATCCTTTTCCCTTAAAGGCATACGCTTACACTTTTCGCTACTCCACAGGTACATCCTGCCACTTGAGAGCCAATGAGGGGTTTAAACGTTCCATCTATGCGGGCATTCCATCTTTAGATTCGTCCTATCCACCGGGGTACTTTAAAGGTCTGTGAAGGTGGTGGTAATATACCCCTTCTTTTCCCCGTGCTCTTTTGAGCGCAGCGTATCAACCTATTTCGCTACTAGAGTATTACGATGGTTCAAGCCGGACATTCGGTTTCCCTAATCATGGATGGTTGGCAGTGGTCGCCTCTGGTAGTAGGTTCTACTTCACGCCTTCCGTTCCCCGCTTCAATCCTGGGGTTATGATTCCCAAAACTGGGGGTGGCTATCGCCGTTACTCTCAACCTTACGTTATACTCAAGGGGTTCACAACTCCCCTCTTTTTTTCGCTCAGTCTTGACCTTGAGTCTCTCTGCCTTATCTGGTTGTCGAAGCCAGATGTTGAGACACATAGATAGTTATGGGATGGTCAGGGGTGCGAATCCCTTATATTCCACCAAGGGGTGGAAGTCCCACTAGGAGGTTATTTAAGGCATTGCAGCCCTATTTCACTCCTAAACGTCTCGCACATCGCCGTTACTCTCTCCGCAATTGTTAAGGAATCATTAAGATTTCCATTTTTGCGTTTTTGACCTTGAGTTCCCTGCCTTGTTTGTATATTTCTATACCAAACGTTGGGACATATAAACAGTTATGAGGATGGTCAGGAGTGCGCTCCTTATATTCAACCAAGGGGTTGAAGTCCCCATCAGGCGGTTATTTCAGGTATTTCAACCTTATTTCATGCCTGAACGTCTCGCACCCCATTGCTAAGTTTAACCGTTCCTTGTCGAAAATAGTTTCTTAGCTTTTCGTAGCTTGCCTTTCCGCATCTTGATACTGTCCATGTCCTTAACATTAGCCAGATTTTATTATCTAGCTTATTGAAGGTCTCGGATGAGACCACCCCTGAATAGTAGTTTGACCATCCCCGAATAATTGGGTTTAGTTTGCTTATCAGGGCTGATTGAGGTGCTGTTTTAAGTTGTTTTATTACACCTTTTATCACTTCTGTGTGGTATTTAATTGCTTGGTTACTGGGTTTAATGTGGGTTTTGAAACCTAACATTTTGTGGGGGGTTTTATTGAATAACAAACCTCCTTTTATTCTTCCCCCTAATTTCCCATATTTATATTTCCCCACAGGGTATTGCCTGATCTTGAATCCTAGAAAGTTAAACCCTGGCTCCTCTGTTTTGCCATCATATTGATGATGTGCGAGACGTTTAGGAGTCAAATAAGGCTGCAATGCCTGAAATAACATCCTAGTGGGACTTCCACCCCTTGGTGGAATATAAGGGATTCGCAACCCTGACCATCCCATAACTGTTTATATGTCCCGACGCTTGGAGAAATCTAAGCAAGGCAGGGAACTCAAGGTCATAAACCAACTGAGAAATCAGGGCGTTAAGAGTAACGGCGATGTGCGAGACGTTTAGGAGTGAAATAGGGCTGCAATGCCTTAAATAACCTCCTAGTGGGACTTCCACCCCTTGGTGGAATATAAGGGATTCGCACCCCTGACCATCCCATAACTATCTATGTGTCTCAACATCTGGCTTCGACAACCAGATAAGGCAGAGAGACTCAAGGT
>NZ_PKGG01000527.1:0-548 GCF_046480465.1 Arthrospira sp. PCC 8006 | reverse complement strand
GGTGGTATCTACATGACCTTGAACCATGTGACCATCGAGTCGGTCGCCCATTTTCAAACAGCGCTCTAAGTTCACTAAACTCCCCACCTGCAAGTCGCCGATGTTGCTCTTTTTGAGAGTTTCATCGATGGCGGTAACGGTGTAAGAATCGGAGGTGGGAAAATCCACTACGGTAAGACAAACGCCGTTGTGCGCAATGCTCTGGTCGATTTTTAGTTCGTGCGTGGGCGAAGTTTGAATGCTGATATGCAGGTTGGTATTGTCTTTTTCGAGATTGGTAACCTTTCCGAGGTTTTCAATTATTCCGGTAAACATGTAGGTTTTTTAAAGATATTCGAGGGCAAATTTCAGGTATTCGTCGATGTCGTCGGGATGTACATCATCGCTTTTGGTCATGTGTTTTCTACCCAAGCGAACAAGTACGGCGTGTTTCTCGGGGATGGGCACGATAAATTGTCCCCACACCCCACGAAAGTACATCACGTCGAGCGGCGCATGTTTTTTTAACCAAAAAGACCACCCATAGTTCTCCGACCAGGTGCGTTCTT
>NZ_PKGG01000520.1:0-592 GCF_046480465.1 Arthrospira sp. PCC 8006 | reverse complement strand
AAATTTACATTACTCTTGACTTTTTGCACTTTCCGATTATAAATAAGTGTACGATGACCTAGTTTATTTTGCCAACTTATTCCTCGTAAATATAACTCAATTTCTGTATCATTATTGGTCATATATAACCATTTTTGGGTGCGGGAATCTTGCCAGGAATATTTTTTCCCAGCAATGCTGAGAGTTGCCAGAATAGCACGGGTTAATTTCCTTTGTGCTAATACTCCCCCAATGTTACGCATTGAACCCCCCAGACTGTCACCACGAGTCAATAAAAATCTAAATACTAATTCCTCTACAAAATTTGTGCCTGCTGGCTCCAGAAAATTCTTAATTAGACCATTTATTGCATCAATTTTATCCTCTGGCATCAAATATTTAAGGGATTTATGAGATAGTCCTGCTGCCGTCAGTAATCCGATCTCAATACCTCTGATATTGAGTAAATCAGCAGCATAGGTAGCTTGACTAGCCGCTTGTTGTAGTGCTTGAGCTTCTGCAATATAAGGTGTAGCTCGTCGATTTCTCTCCAGTGACAGTGCTACAAAACCCGCACGGACAGCTTCATAAGTTGTCACCAAATCGTTACTAG
>NZ_PKGG01000163.1:0-12302 GCF_046480465.1 Arthrospira sp. PCC 8006 | reverse complement strand
AATAAACCAGCAATACCTGTACTCACTGTGGTAATATGCATTCCCAGCTAGGTGGCTCAAAAGTGTTCCGATGTCCTGAGTGTGGGTTCACTCTACCCAGGGACTGGAACGGTGCTTTTGGAATCTTTCTAAAAGCTTTGCGGGATACCGCCTCTGTTACCTTAACGGGTAATAGTGCTATCGTCGCATTGTCAGGCAATAGCCGGATAAATGTCGCGTAAATGTATCAGCATCATTGGGGATAGGCAATGCGTAAAGTTCTATTTGTGATTGTAGCGGGGGTTTTATCACTCTGGCTAGGGGGTTGTGCTTCGGAGCCACCGGAGGAGGAAATTACATTGACTCCAACTCCCACAGAAGAAACAACCCCAGTTGACCCATCGGAAGAGGAAACTACAGCAGAAACACCATTTGAAGATCCTCTAGTTACTGAAACTCCTCCGCCAGAAGCAGGTTTGATTCAGTCTACCAAATCAGAGGAACGATTGAGACAGCTTCTGCCCGGCAGAAATGGAGTACCTGCTGCACCGGCAACTATTCCAATTCCTGGTCAACAACTTGACCCCTTTGGACCGATTCCACCGGTTATTGCAGATAGACCCCCAGACGTGCAAGCAGACAGTGAATCGATCGCCTTACCCAGTAAACAAGTGCCTGACCTACCCAGTCTTCCCGTAGCTATGCAACCGCCCCAATGGAGAACTCCTGTTGCCGTTACTACCGTGCCAGGACAGCCCGGAGCCCCCACAGCACAGCCAGGCGCAGCCAACGGACAGCCAGGGGTAGCCAACGGACGACCAGGAGCCCCTACCGCACAGCCAGGAGCTCCTACCACACAGCCAGTGGTAGCCAACGGACGACCAGGAGCCCCTACCGCACAGCCAGGCGTAGCCAACGGACAACCCGGTATTACTGAACCAGCAGCAGGATTACCAGATCTAGCTGTAGCTGGAGTGCCAGATCTGCCTCAACTTCCCCTCACTTCCAGACCACCCGCATGGGTTGACCCCAATGCTCCCCCTCCCGTTGCACCAGCAGCACCCCCTCCACCCCCTCCACCCCCTTCCACTGATTTAGCTCGTGCCATAGAAGTAACAGGAGTCCTCAGAACAGGAGATGACACCAGAATTATTGTTAAGGCTCCTAATGAACCCACCAGTCGTTATGTGAGTGTTGGTCAACGCATTGCCGGGGGAGAAGTTCTGATTAAGCGCGTCAAGTTTAGCCGAGACAGCGATCCGATTGTCATCTTTGAGCAGAACGGCATTGAAGTTGCTAGAATGGTAGGTGAGGTTAGCGGACCCCTTGGGGATGAAGCTAACATGATTGTAATGCCACAAACTATCAACAATTTTGTTCGTAATCAGTCCTAACTAACTGGGGGTTGTGGTTATCCTCTGGCTGCCTTGGAGCCATATCCCCGGTGGTTTAGGTTAGTCATTGAACTAAAAATCCTTGGGTTTGATAACCAGGGAATTATCAATGTCATGGGTTTAGTTTTATGTTCAATTTAGTTAAAAAATTTGGCTTTGTTACCCTAGGACCGTTCACCCAGTCTCTCCTCAGCACAATGGCTTTGAGTGGATCTGTTGCTTTGTTAGTCACACTGCCAGCCAACGCCCAAACAGAAGGCGGTCGCCCCCCTATCTGTGAAGGACAACTACCTACCGGCCAGGTGACGTGCAACTATGAAGGGGGAGATAATTTCACCGGTAGTTTTGTCAACGGTCGCCCAGAAGGACGCGGTATCTTTGTCTATGCTAACCGCGATCGCTTTGAGGGAGAATTTCGCAATGGTCTCCCTAATGGTCAAGGTGTGTTTATCTTTGCTGATGATTCCCGTGTCGTGGGAGTGTTTAGAGATGGCCAGATTACTAACGGAACGGTGATTTTTGCCAATGGCGATCGCTATATTGGTGAGTTTCAACTCGTCACAGAAGTCGGTAGCGGTACCACTAGCAGCCAACCCCACGGCAGAGGGCAGTTTGTTTATAGCAATGGCGATCGCTTTGAGGGAAGATTTTTTGCCGGGGGACCCTTTGGACAGGGAACCTTAACCCGCACAGATGGGACTACCTGCCAAGGAGAATTTTTTAATCAAGCCCTTGACGGAAAAGGCAATTGCACCTTCCCTAACGGTTTTCGCTATGAAGGAGAACTGCGCGGCGGTATCCCCCACGGCCAAGGCGTTCTCATTAACACCGCCGGACAACGTTTCCCCGGTACTTTCCGCGATGGTAGACGGCAAGAGTGAAGCGTCGAAGTCACCACAAATCAGCAGTTTTGGGGAAATCTCCCTCACGGAAGCCCCAACCCTGTGGGTAGGTTAGCAATAAAACTTAAAAAACTGAAGTGAATCAGATGGCTGATCCAGTAGTAGGCTGAAGATTAACGCATTTTAGACATAGAGGAAAATAAACCAATGGTTCAACGTGGTTCTAAAGTTCGCATTCTTCGCAAAGAGTCCTATTGGTTCCAAGAAGTGGGAACAGTTGTTTCCGTGGATAAAAGCGGGATTCGCTATCCTGTGATTGTTCGTTTTGATAAGGTCAACTACAACGCCTACTGCGGTGTTGATGGCGGCGTTAACACTAACAACTTTGCTGAAGCTGAGTTGATCGAAGTAGAAGCACCAGCTAAGGCAGCTAAGAAGTAAACTAGACTGATCTCGGCTAATCTCGTGGCGGCAGTGTCAGACAGTCCCTGCCGCCTGTCAATACCTTAATCGCAGCGACTGTATACCTGCTTATTTTTCCGTGCCAGAGTTACCCGAAGTTGAAACCGTTAGAAAGGGTCTAAATCAGACTACCCTCAATCAGCCTATAGTGGGTGCGGATGTCCTCTTAGATAGTGCGATCGCCCACCCCTGTCCTGTGGAATTTATCGCCCAAATCAACAACACTACCATTAACCACTGGTATAGGCGAGGAAAATATCTGTTAGCGCAACTACAAGCCCCATCACAGCCATCAAATCCTATCTTCACATCAAAAGACCCTATCGAGACCCAGACAAGCGACGGGGGCTGGCTGGGTGTGCATCTGCGGATGACCGGACAACTTTTGTGGTGTACTTCTGACCAGTCTCTGCCAAAACATACCAGAGTGAGACTGTTTTTGCCCGAAGAACGAGAATTGAGATTTGTTGACCAGCGGACTTTTGGTAAAATCTGGTTGGTTCCCCCCCATCTGGCGGTCATGGATGTGATTTCTGGTTTGCGGGAATTGGGACCAGAACCCCTTAGCGATGAATTTTCCCCTGAGTATTTAGCCACCAAACTACGGCGCAGCCAAAGACCCATTAAAACAGCTTTACTAGACCAATCTATATTAGCTGGTTTGGGCAATATTTACGCCGACGAAGCCTTATTTTTGGCCAGAATTCAACCCACAACTCCTAGCTGTCGTCTCAGTCCAGACCAACTTAATCGCCTCTATACCCACATTGTCGAGGTTTTGCAAGATGCGATCGCAGACGGTGGCACAACTATTCGTAATTTCCTCAACGTCCAAGGCGTTAACGGCAACTACGGTAGCCACGCCTGGGTTTATCAACGTGGCGGGAAACCCTGTCGAGTTTGTCAAACCCCCATCACTAAAATTAAACTATCGGGACGGGGAACCCATTTCTGTCCTATGTGTCAACCTCAACTCAATTGTGATCTCCCCTAAATCTCGATTGTTAAGATAGATGTTCATAAAGCTACGTCTATCATCTGTAACGGTAAAATGTAATTGGCCGTTCGTTAGATGGGAAGCCGGAACAAGTACAACAGAGAATGAATACCTTGTTTGTAAACATTCGCGTGGCTATCGCACAATCCTTGACATCAAATTAACTCACAAGCCCTTAAAATTTGGGATAGATTCATTTATTATCCTGCTCGCTATGACTATTAAACGCGGAGATTTTGTTCACGCCATTCGGGAAAAATTAGAAAATAGCCTAGAAGTGACCGCCAGCGACTCCCGATTACCTCCCTATTTGTTTGAAACTAAGGGGGAAGTCATGGAAACTAAGGGAGATTATGCCTTTGTCAAATTTGGTCGAGTCCCTACACCAGCTATATGGTTGCGGATTGACCAATTGGAACCCGCTAAATAGCCATGTGCGACTCCATGGGCGATCGGATCACCCGGTTAATCCTATATCCTGACATAACTAGGCTGGGGTACTACTAACACCCCCAGGGTAGGGCATCAATAGCCCATAATCCCTAGGGGCAGTAGGGGAGGCTTCAAATTAGCCCTACCCCTTACCAACCAGCCTTTACTTCCCGTCTGGCAGACCGTTAATCAAAATCTAATTGGTATATGCAGATGGCTTCTAGTATGTTTTTTCCTCCTTCATGTCACCCTACCCAGGTTTCCATCATTGGGGCAGGTAAAGTAGGTGGTACCCTAGCCCAGCGCATAGCAGAGAGTAATGTCGCCCATGTCGTCTTGCTTGATGTCGTCGAGGGTTTGCCCCAAGGGGTCGCCCTAGACTTGATGCAAGCCGGATCAGTCGAAGGTCACGATCGCAAAATTCTCGGAACTAATGATTATGCAGATACTGCTGGATCAGATGTTGTCGTAATTACAGCCGGTCGCCCTAGGACTCCCGGCATGAACCGCAACGACTTGATCGAAACTAATGCCCCTATTGTGGCTCGTGCTGTTACTAATGCGATCGCTAGTTCCCCTAATGCAGTCATTATCATAGTCACCAATCCTTTGGATGTAATGACTTATATAGCTTGGCAGGTCAGCCAAATCGAACCTTTTAGGATTATGGGAATGGCAGGAGTGTTAGACTCAGCTCGCTTCCAAGCCTTTATCGCCACAGAATTAAACGTTTCCGTTGCTGATGTTAATGCAACCGTTATGGGAAGCCATGGCGATTTAATGGTTCCCCTTCCCCGTTATTCTACAGTTAATGGCATTCCCATTACAGAGTTAATGGATACTGAAACCATTAATCGTCTGATTGCTCGCACTCGTAATGGGGGGGCAGAAATAGTCGGACTTCTGAAAACTGGCGGCGCTTATTATGCTCCCGCTTCCTCCGTGCGGACTATGGTAGAATCTATTTTACTCAACCGTCGTCGTCTATTGCCAACTTCTGCCTATCTCAAGGGAGAATATGGCATGAAGGATATTTTCCTAGGGGTTCCCTGTTGGTTGGGATGTCGAGGCGTAGAAGCGGTTCTGGAATTAAACCTGACAGACAATGAACGCGAAGCACTCAACAGTTGCGCTCAATCGGTTCGCGAAGGTATTGAAAAAGCCGATGCCGTTTTGGCTGCCACTGCTGCTGTTTAGCCGCCGGGGGCGGGTCTTAGTAGTGCCATGACGTACCCGCCCCGAAAAAACCCCTCCCCTTCCTTAACTCTTGCGGACCACAGACAGTTTCACCAAAGCCCTTGACAGTCTGGGATTTATCATTTATCATTATTTGTATACACGGGGCATTACTGGTTTCGACAGGACGATCAAACCGACCTTGTGATTCAGGCCGAGAGTGAGCCTCCTCTCGAAAATCAAAGGTTCACAAAAAATGTAAGTGCGAACAACGTCGTACCTTTCGCTCGCGTTAAAGCCGCTGTTGCTTAATAACGAATACCTCCTATAGGTTCGAGCACTCACGGTTTGACTCCGTTAAGGACTGTGGGTTAAACCCCAACGGATGCTTCGGTTAAGCGTTCTCTGGTAGCTTAACTGAAAAAGACTCTACTAGAGAATCCTACCGTCAGGGATAAGTGACGGTTCCCGCCCTAAGGATTAGAGGGGCTATGTCTGTGAACGAGCAGGGCGTAAATAGTCGTTTTGGACATGGGTTCGATTCCCATATGCTCCATTTTCTGTAAAACTTTATCCTGACTGCGATAACTGGGAAAGGCTTAACCCGGTTATCGCATTTTTAAAAACTATTTCACTATTTCCGGTTAACCTTAGCCAGAAGAGGCTTTTAGTGGACAATAGAGGGGTCGAACCCACCATAAAAGCTATAACCCTTACTCTACCGTCACACTGATGCACTCGAAAGCGATCGCATTATTAGGAGTGAGTGTAAAATGAGTACAAGTACAAACAGTACGCACAGCGGTATATATCAAGGTTTTCAAGATATCCTTGAGTTTTTCAACTTATCCCGCCAACAATGTCCCAAGGGTGTCAGGATTAAGCGCAATCGGGGGACAATCCAACTAGACATCACAAACGACCCAGAAACTGGGGGACGTAAGCAACGGGGCTGTAATTGCCAATTTACTCCAGAGGGTATCCGCAAGGCTGTAGACAAGGCTTGGTTAGTCCATAAATCCCTTGATGGACAATTTAAGTCAGTATCTGAATGGCTGGACTGGTACAAGGCTACTATCCTTGATGAATCCAAAGTTCCCATGGAAAACGACTTAATCACCTATCGTCAAGTGTTTAAAGAAATGGAGGATGATTACTTTAATGGGGTACACAAGAACACTAAGCGGAAACGTTCCCGTGATCTGGCTAGTGACCAAAGTTCATTTAAACGCTGTTTTCTTACTGTGTTTAACAAAGTCACAGACTGGGATGTTTATGTGAGCTGGGAGGGTATAAAAGAAGCGTTATATAGCCCGTTACAAGATGGCAGTAGTCCGGTAGGTCATAAAATATTCAAAGACAGATACTACCGACTAAGACAGGTAGCGGAACGTGCTCGATGCAAGAAAGCACTAGAGAAGATGGAAAAGATTGACCCTACCCAGACAGTATTTGCTGAATCCCAAAGTATAGACTTGGATACCTTGCTAGGCTTGCTAGACAAGGAACGTAACACTGATTATGGACGGTTGACAGACAATAATGCTCGTGATGGTTGGTGTTGGGTGTCAGCAATGTGTGCTTTATATGGATTGAGACCATCAGAGATTGCAGCAGGACAAAACTTAACCAAGGATATCACGGTTGACGGCATAACGTTCCCCGCGATAAGTGACTCCAATAACATTGAGTTAGTGTTAGTGATTGGTGAGTTTACTTGCTTTGGTAGTAGCACCAAAACAGGTCAAAGGTTAGCAATACCAATGTCAAAAGACAAGGCTTTGATTAACCGTCTAGGGATTCATAACGTCTGTTTACCTATTACTGAACCTAAGAACCCAGCGGGCTTTAATCGTAACCACAGACAATGGTTAACTAACCATAATTGGGGATTCACCCAAGCATTAGCTTTCCGATATCTAGCCAACCAACTGGGAGAGATGAACGGGATACCACAGGAAATCAGGGCGCGTTCGTTTGGTCACTCGGTAACGGTTAATGACAGCAAGTACAAAAAACGTCGCAACCTTGCCACAGAGTTAGGTATCCTGACACGACATCAAAAGCAGCCATTACCGCTAGATATGGCAAAGCAAGCACTAACCAATCATGGTATCAATCCAGACTTGCCACAGATTAAGGCAATTCTTAGGGTAATATATCAGCTTGATGATTAACCCTCAATAAATCGACAACACAATACCCTCTAGGCTAAATACTTAGGGGCCTTCATTTGGCACTCACTCCTAAATGTGCGATCGCTTTTGAGTGCATCAGTGTGAGGGTAGAATGGGGGTTATAGGTTGTAATTTTGCTTCAAGTCCCGGGTTCCGCATTGGCGAAACCAGGTTGGGCTGGGGGAAGTTGGGTTACGCTGCGCTTCACCCAACCTACATACTACATACTAAGGGCTAAGAGTCGGGGGGGCACAGGCTACCCGAAAACCGAGGCTGTTGACGAGGAAGTCCGGGACGAACCAGTCGCGGAAGGCACAACGGCAGATACCAGGATTGTTGTTCCACGAACCGCCGCGCAGCACCCTCCCCCTCCTGTTTGTGTTGCTCAAAAAGTTGACTAAATATTCAATATAGTTTTGATAACGATTATCGTTACCAGCATCCCACACACCACCATCAGAAGGCGCACCCTTGTAGCTGTCGTGCCAGGGGTCAGCGCACCACTCCCAAACATTCCCGTGGATATCATACAAGCCAAAGGCGTTGGCTTGTTGAAACTGACCGACGGGGGTAGTTTTTTGGCGGTAGGCTCCCTTGGGTCCTGAGCCATAGGTGTAGCTGCCATCATAGTTGGCGAGGTCGGTGCTCAGGGTATCACCGACGTGAAAGGGGCTAGTAGTTCCGGCGCGGGCTGCATATTCCCACTCGGCTTCACTGGGTAATCGGTAGGGTTTGCCGATTCTTTTCGAGAGGCGGGCACACCACTCAACTACATCATACCATGAAACTTTTTCAACGGGAAGATTTAATCCTTTAAATCTTGAGGGGTCTGGGCTCAGGTCCCGTTGGAGTTTGGGGAAACTAGCCACTTGTYGCCATTGTGCTTGGGTAACCGGATATTTCCCCATCAGGAAGGGTTTAATGGTGACTCGGTGTTGGGGTCTTTCATSATCAKAACTTTGTRCTTCACCACTCGGCGCACCCATAATAAAGGTTCCCCCCGGAATCATTACCATCTCCAGRGTYACACCRTTTCCCAGGTCTTCGATAATACATTCAGCCTGACCGCGACGGCAGTTAATTTGTTGTCCCTTTGAATTGACCGTAACGATATCAAATTCAAACTTCTGGGTTGGGGGTTTAGGCGGAGTTTTGATAACTACAGGTTGGGGAGTTGTATTGGTACTATTTTTACGACCAGAATATCCCTGTAAATCTGCCCACACTTCGGCTACAGATTGATAGCGTTTTTTAAAGACTGTCTCAGCCAAACGGTCTAAGATTTTGCCTAATTTATCACTCACCTGATTCCCATTTAAATGCTCACGCCACACCCATTGTGCTTCTAATGGGTCATATAAATTCGACGGACT
This sequence comes from Arthrospira sp. PCC 8006, assembly GCF_046480465.1. Taxonomy (NCBI): domain Bacteria; kingdom Bacillati; phylum Cyanobacteriota; class Cyanophyceae; order Oscillatoriales; family Microcoleaceae; genus Arthrospira; species Arthrospira sp. PCC 8006. The sequence continues at coordinate 3,470 of NZ_PKGG01000163.1, read as the reverse complement.
CGCTTGGGTTAGCAGATATAAACAAGTCACCCCTAAACTATATAAATCACTCCCATATTGAGGTTTTCCCATCGCCTGTTCCGGGGCGCAATATTCCGCCGAACCGATAACCGTTCCGGTGACGCTCAGAGATTTGCTATGCACCTGTTTAGCCGCCCCAAAATCCACGAGGACTAACTTTTTATCTCTGGCGCGTCTAATGATATTTTCCGGTTTAATATCCCGGTGAATTACTTTATTTTGGTGGACGAAATGCAAAACTCTCAATAAATCCTTGAGCAGGGCAATGATTTGATTTTCGGTAAAAGCGCCTTGATTATCTAGCTCCTGTTGTAGGGTTTGCCCTTCGATAAATTCCTGAACTAAATATTGACGGTTATCAGCGGTAAAATAAGCCAAAAGTTCCGGGATTTGGGAATGTTTGCCGAGGAGTTCTAAACGTTGGGCTTCTTGGTCGAATAATTGGGCGGCTTTTTGGAGGGTAGCGGTTCCTTGCGCCTGGGGAAGGAATTGCTTAATCACACAGGGAGGTTTAGAAGGTTTGAAGTCATCGACAGCCAGAAATGTGCGTCCGAACCCTCCTTGTCCGAGGATGCTTTTAGCATAGTAGCGTTCAACCAGTCGGAGTTTACTACCACATTTTTGGCAGAACTGACAACCTTCGGGGTTGCTGTGGAGGCAGTCTGGGTTCAGACACTGGCTCATAATCAGGATGGTTATTGATACCTGATTTTACATTACCATAAATGCCGAAAAGAAACCCGCTTTCTCCGGGAAATGGGGTTTCTCATGGGTGGGAAGTTGGGTTACGCTGCGCTTTACTCACGGCTGGGGAAGTTGGGTTTCGCTGCGCTTCACACCAACCTACATACCTGCGCTTCACACCAACCTACAATGGGAAGTTGGGTTTCGCTGCGCTTCACCCAACCTACAATGGTACACTGGGGAAGTTGGGTTTCGCTGCGCTTCACACCAACCTACACTGGGAAGTTGGGTTTCGCTGCGCTTCACTCACGGCTGGGAAAGTTGGGTTTCGCTGCGCTTCACACCAACCTACATACCTGCGCTTCACACCAACCTACACTGGGAAGTTGGGTTTCGCTGCGCTTCACACCAACCTACACTGGGAAGTTGGGTTTCGCTGCGCTTCACACCAACCTACACTGGGAAGTTGGGTTTCGCTGCGCTTCACACCAACCTACACTGGGAAGTTGGGTTTCGCTGCGCTTCACTCACGGCTGGGGAAGTTGGGTTTCGCTGCGCTTCACACCAACCTACACTGGGAAGTTGGGTTTCGCTGCGCTTCACACCAACCTACACTGGGAAGTTGGGTTTCGCTGCGCTTCACCCAACCTACATACTACATACCACAACATACATACAACATACATAATGCCCGGCTTCTTTGAGAAACCGGGCTTCTGAAATATTGCCAAAAATGGAGCGTATGGGAATCGAACCCATGTCCAAAACGACTATTTACGCCTTGCTCGTTCACAGACATAGCCCCTCTAATCCTCGGGGTGGGAACCGTCACTTATCCCTGACGGTAGGATTCCCTAGTAAAGTCTTTTTCAGTTAAGCCACCAGGGAACACTTAACTGAAGCATCCGTTGGGGTTTAACCCACAGTACCAATCGATTGCCCCGCTTCCTGCCCAGCCTGGTAGTCTATAATCCTAGTCTGGTGATAGCAGGGTTAGCTTCGCTGTAGAGAATGGCCGCAATCGCGTCAAGGTGTTGCTGGAGTTGAGCTGGTTTCTGAGAATCCATGAGTAGAGGGAGGGTGAGTGGTGCCTCGCTCATTATGTAGGGCTGTGGGTGAAGGTTGCACTAAGTACAATCACTCATTTCCTAACTGAGATGCACCCTGATAAACAAACTAAACCCGATTATTTGGGGATGGTCTAATTACTATTCAGGAGCATGATTTCATCTCAAATTAGGTTAACATTTTACGGCAATACGGTATAATAAGCGAGAAGAGTTGAGGATAAACCTATTGCCAGATACGTCAAACCCAAGGAAGCGGCCCAAATCCTTGGAGTCCATGAAAGAACACTCCGCAGATGGGACGAAAATGGCTCAATCGAGACCATTAGAACCCCCGCTGGGCAACGACGATACAACGTTGAGTCATATACTGCTGCCAAATCAGGCAGTGACAAACGCAAAGTCGTTATCTATGCCAGAGTTAGTAGCCGCGCCCAGCAGTCCGACCTCAACCGACAGGTGGCCGCACTGTCCAACCTCTACCCCKAAGCAGAAGTCGTCTCCGAAATCGGAGGCGGGCTCAACTTCAAGGGAAAGAAAATGCTGGCCTGACTGGKACAAGTCTTGTCAGGAGATGTCCGCATGGTTGTCGTTGCCCACCCAGACCGATTGGCCAGATTTGGATGGGACTTGTTTCGATGGCTCTGTGAGCAAAACAGGTGCTCACTCATGGTTCTCAACGAGACAAGTCTCAGTCGAGAACCAGAAATGGTTGAGGACATCCTCGCCATCCTCCACTGCTTCAGTTCCCGATTATACGGACGGAGTCAATACAAAACTCAGGTCAAAGAAGATCCGGATTTACCCCAGCCCAGAGCTAAATAAAGTCTGGCGTAAATGGCTGGCCGCTTGTCGGTATTGCTACAACCAAGCAATTGGTGCGAGACGTTCAGGCATAAAATAAGGTTGAAATACCTGAAATAACCGCCTGGTGGGGACTTCAACCCCTTGGTTGAATATAAGGAGCGCACTCGTGACCATCCTCATAACTGTTTATATGTCCCAACGATTAGTATCCCACGATACAAATCAAGGCAGGGAACCCAAGGTCAAAACAAACTAACTCATACAAATTACTTATATAAATTCTACAAATAGATAAGTAGAAGTTAGATATTCAGGGTAACGGCGATAGCCACCCCCAGTTTTGGGAATCACAACCCCAGGATTGAAGCGGGGAACGGAAGGCTCCAAGGTGTAACCCAACACCAGAATCGAGACCACTGCCAACCATCCATGATTAGGGAAACCGAATGTCCGGCTTGAACCATCGTAATAATGAAGTAGCGAAATAGGTTGATACGCTGCGCTCAAAAGAGTAAGGGGAAAAGTAGGATAATCTCGTCAATACCTACACAGACCTTTAAAAGTACCCCGGTGGAGAGGACAAATCTAAAGATGGAATGCCCATATAAACGGAACGTTTTAAATCCTCTTAGACTCTGATTATCTGGTCGAGATATCAGTAGGGATAAGTGTAACCGCAAGTCTYAGAGGATGTGAGATGTGACCAGAAGCCAACGCCCTGCTGTAATRGTAGGGATAGTGCGATACGTTTAGGAGTCAAATAAGGCTGCAATGCCTGAAATAACCTCCTAGTGGGACTTTCCCCCCTTTGTGAAAAATATGACTCGTCCCCTGACCATCCCMTAACTGTTTATATGTCCCAACGTTTGGTATAAAAATATACAAACAAGG
>NZ_PKGG01000062.1:0-25538 GCF_046480465.1 Arthrospira sp. PCC 8006 | reverse complement strand
ATCACTTAGACCAACCCTATAAAGCGATCGCCTCCTGCGAGAGAGCCCTGGAAATTGATAACAACTGGGGGGAAATCAGCCCCGATATCGCCTGGAAATATCAGGGATTTGCCTATCTGAATTTAGCAGATTATGAACAGGCAAAGACATCTTTTCAACGCGCCCTGAGTTTGAACCAAGAAGACCCCACTCTCTGGGCTGCTATGGGGTTTGCTTTAACCTCCCTCAACCGCCTTAGCGAAGCCCTGAACGCCTACGAACAAGCCATCAGACTGCGTTCTGATTATTCCTTCGCACTGGTTAATCAGTGTCAATTATTAAACGATTTAGGAGAATATCAAGCCGCCCAAAAAGCCTGCGGAGCCGCCCTAGAAGGAGATGGTTTTTGGGATCAGTGGGGTCCAGCCACCGCCTGGAGCCAGTTGGGAGTCGCCCTCGCCGCCCAGGGAGAACTCCAAGCCGCAACAGTTGCTAATAACACTGCCATCGAATTGCAACCCGACTATCCCCAAGCCTGGAACAACGCTGCCGTTATCCTCTGGTATCAGGAAGATTATCTAGCCGCCTTGGAGTCCGTCGCCCGCGCTATCGAACTTGATCCAAATTTAGCCCAGGCTTGGCAAAATCGTGGTCGGATTTTGGCTTCCTTGAAACGCTTTGAAGAGGCGATCGCAGCCTATAATATGGCAGTGGAAAAAGGCCGAAACAACCCCGAACTATGGTCTAGTCGCAGCGTCGCCCTCTGGGAAGCCCAACAGTATGCTGAAGCCGTCATTTCAGCCAAAGAAGCCGTAATCCTTAACCCTGACTTTTTCCAGGGATGGTATAACATGGGAACCGCCTTGATTGCCTTGGAAAATTACCAAGATGCCCTTTTTGCCTATCAACAAGCCACTCGCATTCAGCCAGAAAATGCCAACGCTTGGGCACTGCGAGGTTATGCTTTACAACAGTTAGGTGAACTCCAAGCCGCTAAAGATGCGATCGCCACCGCCCTAAATTTGAATCCTAACCAACCCATCGCCCGACAACTTCAGGTCAAACTAGAAACTAATCAACAACAACAACTAGATCCTTGAAAAACCCGGCTTCGGGAGAAACCGGGTTAATCATCCATATCGATTAGCAAGCCAGATATTCCCGCACCTGGGCTTTACGACGACGCAGGTGGTTCAAAGCCTGGTTTTCCAACTGGCGCACCCGTTCACGACTGATATTCATCTGTACTCCCACTTTCGATAAAGACATTTCCTTACCGTCGTTGAGACCGTAGCGCAAAGTCAACACTTCCCGCTGCTGGGGAGTCAGATCCGCCATCATATCCTTGAGATCCTGCCGCAACAGTTGTTGAGTAACATAGCTATCAGCAGAAGCCGATTCATCTTCGAGCAGATCTTGCAGTTCCGTATCTTGGTTATCACCAACTCGCAGGTCAAGGGAAACCGGATGGCGGGAAGCTAACAAATAATCCCGAATCTGAGACGGTTCCAAATCTAATGCTTTCGCAATTTCCGTGGGAGTGGCATTGCGACCATACTGCTGGAACAATTCCCGCTGAACTCTTTTAATTTTGTTCAGTTTTTCCGTAATATGGATCGGCAGGCGGATAGTCCGAGAGTTTTGGGCGATCGCACGGGTAATCGCTTGGCGAATCCACCAGTAAGCATAAGTTGAGAACTTATACCCTCGCATCGGGTCGAACTTCTCAACACCCCGTTCCAAACCCAGAGTTCCCTCTTGGATCAAATCCAAAAACTCCATATTGCGTTTTTGGTACTTCTTGGCGATAGACACCACCAGTCGCAAATTCGCCTCAATCATTTTCTGCTTCGCACGACGACCACGATTGATGATATCAGTCATTTCCGACTCACTCAGTCCAGCCTTCGCCGACCATTCCTCTGGAGTAGGATCGCGATCGAGTTCTTTCGTTAACTCATCGCGAACTTCCAACAGATTCATCATCTGCTGTACTTTTTTACCGTAGATGATTTCTTCTTCTCGGGTCAACAGTGGCACTCGACCAATTTCGTGCAAATAAGTCCGCACTGCATCCATGGAAGCACCAGAGCGGGGGTTCCGCGACGTTAATTCAGTTTGTGTGGTTTTAGCAGTTGCCATAGTCAATTTTACCCTCCCTAAACAGCTAATAAACTGGCAGCGACCCCCTAGCAAGGAGTGAGATAGACAGTCAGGATAGTCAATATGCCCTCCGTTATAAAAAATATGATCCGTTGTTTGAAAGCCTTGCCTTCTGGTAGATATGTTGTCCTGATGTTCTGAAGCTAAATTCCTTTTACTTTATCGCCACGAGGTTTTTAGTGTCCGATTTTAAAGCATAGACCCCAACATACTGAGATCCATGGACTCACCTACAAATTTAGTCACCGCGATCGCTCACAACCATTTTCAATGTCAGAGCCTTAGTCATCCACTCTAAGGCCACCCGAGATGCTTATTTTAAACTTAGCTAGGTTTACATCTCTTCACATTATGTCATACTATTCGGTCTAGGTCAAGTCCCCGATGGTAAATCTGTGATTATACCAATTTATCGGGACTCTTTACTATACTGCCCTAAAATTCCTCATATTTGACACCCCAGCAGTTCAGAGATACCCGAACCATTTTTCCCGGTTTTCACCCATTCAACCAGTAGTCCACACCCCCCGATAATTTCAGCCCCACCGGGAAAGACCCCTACTAGGCTGTAGCAAACAGATCTAAAGGAAAATGGCCATAAGTACCGTTCACCCCATTTTCCTCTAAAGACTGACAGGAAACCAGTACCCCCCGATACTTTTCTAGGTAGGGGCTAATATGGTAAGACACACTGCGACCATTAAACTTGATATAGACTGGGCCTTCAATATCGGGAATCTCATCCGAGTTAATCTCAGCGTTGTAACCCAGTTTCGGTAAGTATTCCTTTAATGCTGTTATCGCCTCTGTCCGCGAAGATGCACAAATTCCCAGCATTTGATACTCTGACTCATTCGCTAGAAGCACTAACGCTTGGCGCACCCTTGCTGGATTATCTATAGATGCTGTAGCGGTGATATCCATACAAGTGAACTGTTCTAGGAGTCTTTGGGCTTCAACTACAGTTAAATCAGCAGGCGTTTGAGGAGACATTGGGAGTCAGCTTAAAATTAGTTCTATCCTATCCTAGCAAACCTGTCGCGCAAAAAAAAGTCCGCTTCCCCTGCCAGACCATAATTTAGGGCGGTTACACACCGCCCTAGTCTGCTGTTCAAGCTGGAGTCAACTCGCGTTTTTTACGGCGAAACAGCGTCGAAAACATCAATCCCGATTTTTGAGATGTAGATGGAGTTTCTGTCGTTTCTAAGTTAGCTTCATTTTCTGCTAAAACCAACATAGAATCAGTAGTCCGCACTACCAGAATACCTTTTGATAGGTCTTCGCGCATCTGGCGACCAATTTTCCAAGCATGGAATTTGACACCACTCCAACGGGGATTAACCGGATATCCAGAAAACCCGGCTCGTAGGGCAGGGATGCAGAATTCTTCAATGGAAGTTGAAACTAATACACCTTCAGTGAGTTGAATGGTTCTGAACTTGGTTTGCTCTTGTTTAACCATAATGTCACCTCCTCTAAGTTTTGTATCGACTATGTGCAGTTTAGGGTCCGAGATTCTTGAGAGCAATTCTCAAAGGCTGTATCCAGCAACCATGCTCGATTACGAGAAACTCTTTCTCGCTCTCTTTAATCTCCTTTACTGAGATGCGGTGCGTCGCCACGGGTCTGATTTGTGAGCATCAATGGTCGTCAAAACCAGACGCAGCCTACTTTAGCTGTTCCTTAGTATATTCAGCTCAGTGCAGTATATTCAGCACACCTCTAGCATCGGCATTTACTAACTTACCTGATGCTGTACATTACAAGCAATATTTAGCTCACTTGATTTGACGGAATCAGTACGGGCGAAAATTTTTTTCCCTTGTGGATCAAATGCCAGCCTTCAACACCAATCCTAACATGAATCGAGACTACCTTCAACCGAGCCTTCTCTGGTTATCGAAAACCTTGCAGGAGTCAAGAAACTGCGATATCTTAACTTCCATGAAACTTAACCGTCTGATTCCCGTGTCTGTTTGGGTCTGGGGTTCACTATTTTTGACTCTTGAGACGATCGCCATCTCCAGTCCCCCCCCTAGCAATATACCGGGTTCGTGCCATGACATCAGTTGTGATCAATTGTTCCACACTTTATCAGAAACTTGGCCGGAGTTTAATCTAACTTGTGAAGGCGATCGCATTTTATCCCTACAGGTGTACGAACATCGTAATGGGGGGCGGCGGGTAGTCCTGGCTTGTTGGAATCGGGAAGTAGACGACTATGGCGCACGAGAAGGAAGTTCCCTAATTACCCTGCCTTTTCCCGGAGAGGAAAATCGCTTTCTCAGCAGTTGGCCAGACTCTCAACCCTATGCCGAAGAATTGTTAAATACCTATCCCGAAGAGATTAAAAACATCCGGTTTCAGTGTGCGATCGAAAGCGGGGATATCAATATTTTAGTTTCCGAAGACAGACCCGAAGCCGACCTGCAATGTTACTTCCAGGCTGGGGTCATTTTAGTAGATATCGATGGGGATTATGTATCGGACGGGGAGAATAGCCGAGGGACGGGAGTCGATCGCATTTTAGGGACTTTTCCCCTCCCTTAACTATCTACAATTGACCGACATATTTTAAGGGTTTAGTCAAAGGTTAAATGCTGGATTTTATCTTCAGGAACCCCTAAACCCCGCAGCAGAATATAGGTCATTATTTGATGTCCGGCGTGGTTAGGGTGGATACCGTCGCGGGTGAGAATATTTTGCGATCGCCCTCCATAGCGCTGATAAGTCATGATAATATGGCGGAAGGGGGTATGTAGGTCAAGAAACTGTACTTGATTTTGAGCCGCCACATCTCGCATAGCATTAATATATTCAACCATACGGATATTTTCACGACTATTTAAGTCTTCATAAATAATCGTAGGAGATAGTAGCAAAACCCGAATATTTCTAGCTCTAGCCGCCTTGACCATAGCGCTTAATTTTTGGCGATAGATTTCTAAAGGAGATGGGTCTGTTTCTGATTCCGAAGATTTATGAAAACTTTGCATCACATCATTAACTCCCACATTAATCACCACTAAATTAGGTCGGTGTAAGAGGACATCCTGATGAAATCTAGCTTCTAGGTCCGTTGATTTATTTCCCGAAACTCCCGAGGGAATAATCTCAATAGACTCTCCCGGATAAAGAGTATTAAGGTAGCGTCTGAACAACCACACATAACCCCCATATTGTCCTCCCGCTTGGGTGATACTATCTCCGACCACCACAATTTTGTTAGTGCCGCTGAGGGGACTTTGCTGCTGTTGAGAATCAGCTTTTATCGGCTCAGGAAAAGCCACAGAAGTCTCTAAACCGATAATAGTGGCAACTACCATCAAAAACGGTAATGCGCCATAGCGTTTGAGCAGGTTTAAAGGTGAGAGAGTACAAATAGATAGCCTAGACATTATCTTAATAACAGCACAAAACTAGCCCCTATTCTACAATAAGGGTGTACTCTTGGCAGTGTGGGGGAAACAAATTGGGTTGCTATCGTCAATTTTTAACAATTCACAACTGGGAGACTCAGCGATAACAGTACAGTTCCGACCCTGATTTTTAGCTTGATAGAGAGCCTCGTCAGCCTGAGCGATTAAACTATCTACAGATAACTCAGAATGGGGAATTTTGCAAGCCACCCCCAGACTCACGGTAACATAATCACTACTTTGAGAACCCGGGTGAGGAACACGGAGATTTTCCACTTGTTTACGGATACGTTCAGCGACTTTGACCGCACCATTGATGGGTGTATTAGGGAGAATAATAGCAAATTCTTCGCCACCATAACGAGCCACCAAATCTACTGAACGTTGAATAGCGCCAGAAATGGCTCTAGCTATTTTATGTAAACAATCATCTCCGGCTTGATGTCCGAAGGTATCATTATATGGTTTAAAATAATCTACATCACAGAGAATTAAAGCTATGGGTTCTTGTTCTCTACTGCAGCGATGCCAATTATAGGCTAAATATTCATTAAAACGGCGACGGTTAGCCACTTGGGTTAAGTCATCATACAGAGCGAGGCGTTGTAATTCTTGGTTAGTTTTTTTAAGGGCAATTCTTGACCTTTCTAGGGCTTCTTCGGACTTTTTGCGCTCGGTGACATCAGTTTGAATGCCAATAAAATTAGTTAATTCCCCCTGTTCATTTCTCACCGGAGAAATAAACAATTCATTCCAGAACATTGTACCATCTCGGCGATAGTTTTTGAGAATGACGCGGCATTCTTCGGCTTCAGCGATCGCCTGTCGAATATCATCTAGGGCGGGTTGATATCGTTCGTTTCCCTGAAGAAACCTACAGTTAGACCCCAGAATTTCATGGGCTGGATAACCAGTGAGTCTTTCAAACCCAAAATTCACATAAATAATGGGATTGTCGGGCTGATTAGGGTCAGTAATAACCACGCCATTTTGGGTAGCAGCGATCGCTTTTTCCAAGAGTTTGGAGGTAGCCTCTGCCACCTGGCGATCGTGTAAATATATCTGACTGAGGCGGATCTGTTCTTGGAGGGATTGATTTTGCAGTTCCAGTTGTTTTTGGAGTTGATAAAGTCGCAGTTGTGTATTAACTCTGATCAGGACTTCTGAGTTATGAAAAGGCTTAGTAATATAATCGACACCGCCTACTTGAAAACCCTCCATAATCGAGTCAATATCATTAAGGGCGCTCAAAAAAATAATCGGGATTTTGCTAGTATTTTCACTACTTTTTAAATGGCGACATAGTTCATAGCCACTCATCCCAGGTATTCGGACATCCAGCAATATTAAATCTGGCAATTTTGCCCCAACGGAAGTTAGAGCCATCTCAGCATTAAGAGACTGTCTAACATTATAACCGACTTGTCGAAGTAAAGAAGATAAAAGATGGAGATTTTCCGGCTGATCATCAACCACCAAAATATCTGCTTTCCAAGTTTGCTCTGGAATACTACTCATCATATTTAGAGAGTGAAGTCAGGTAGTTCATCCATAACAGAGAATACCCACGCTACGGCTAATTTGATGCCTCCAACCCTAATTTCATCCATAGTTCGTCCTTAATACGACTCAAAATAGAGGCCCCATCTAATGATAACAGAATCCGCCTCACTGCTGCTTTAGGCTTATCTTCTCCCCAGGAAGCCCCATTAGCCAGATAGGTAGTTGTCACCTGACCAATGCCGTAAGTAGAGACCCCCGCCACCGCCGCCTGAGTAAAAGCAACAGACAAATAGGGAGCGAGGGTTGCGCCTCCGGTAGCAGGGGCTGTGAGTCCCAGAAAGCCTTTAAGGGAACTCAGGCCCAAATTAGTAATCAGTTCACTGGCTCCAATACCCCCCATACCGAGGGCAATTTTCCGGAGTAAATCTAAAGCTCCCCGTTGGGTCATAGGGATGCCGTAGAGCTTCGATAAGGTTAAAATCAGGGTGATATCAATAGCGACCCCACTGAGCAAATCAATAGCGGTGAGGGGATTAAGAGCGATCGCCACTGCCTTAGTAATAGTAGCATTCCAGATCACACTATTAGCCTGATCGGCGCGAATTTCTAGTTTCCGCTGCACCACCTGCTCATTGACATCTTCCGCATAGAGCATAGTATTAAGGGCGATTAAAGATTTACCCTCCCGGTCTAAGATATCGAGAATCTTTAATTTGAGGTCATTAATTTGAGGTTCCCCTCGGGTCAATTGAGTTTGAAAACGACCATCAGGGCGGCGCACCGCCGAAGCCACCAAGGGACAGGCCGCTACCATGACAATTTCATCAGGAGAGAGCAATTCCCGCACTCGCTCATCCCTAATTTTTTCATAAATAGCTTGGCGATCGCCAGGTGGATATTGATCAATCTTATTAAACACCAAAAGCATTGGTTTTCCGGCATCTCGCAGCCAGGAGAGGGCTTGATATTCCACCTGGGTGATATCGCCTGCAATCACAAATAGCAATAAATCAGCTTTTTCTGCCACCTGACGCGCCATTTGTTCGCGGGTCTGACCGTCAACCTCATCAATACCCGGTGTATCAATAAGTTCAACCTGAGAAATACGATAAGACATTGCGCCCGTGAGGTTTTCGCCTTCCACCTGCCAGGGTTTAGCTTCTGTGGTCCGAGTAATACCATGGGTGGGACCCGTAGCAAATACCGTTTGACCCAATAGGGCATTCAAAATCGAAGATTTCCCACGGCCCACCATACCAAAAACCGCAATTTGTATAGAGGTATGCTCTAGTTTATCAAGCATCTGTTGTAAGCCACTGAGATCAGATTCGAGTCCCTGACGTTCTGAGGAGGTCAAGTCGAGATTTTTCACCAAGTCCCGCAGGACATCTTGAGCATGACGCAGGTTTAACTCAGCCTCAATATCAGCAAAAGTTGAAATAGTATTGTCTAGTTCTTGATCTATGCTCATCTGAAATAATGGGTAGAAAAACCCAGGCATAAGGACAGCTTAACGATAAAGGAAACGGGTTCTGCTAACTCCGCAAAACCCGTCTCTCTAATATTGTGGCTTATTCTGAAGCTGCTAAAAACTGATGTTTATCTTTACTAATAATCCCGATTAAAACCTCCGCGCTGTCTATTGTTGTCTCGGGGTCTGGCTTTATTGACTTTCAGAGAACGACCCTTCCATTCCGCCCCGTCGAGGGCATCTATGGCGACTTTCTCCTCATCTTCACTAGACATTTCCACAAAGCCAAAGCCCCTAGATCGCCCAGTTTCTCGGTCTGTAGGGATCATTGACCGTTTAACTGTTCCGTATTCAGCAAAAGCTGCGCTTAAATCATCTGGGGTAACGTCATAGGACAAGTTACCGACGTATATCGACATGGAATGACTCCAACATTAACACGCTTGACATAACTCAGTTTCGGAGCAATACCTGCCGACACAGAATAGGCAGAATCTGTAACTAGATCTGTAACCGATTGGGAAGTACAGAACCGAAGCTGACTCACGCAGACAATTCTATCACAAAATTCCTGATCGACAACAATGATTTTGATCACTATGCGATCGCCTTTTCTTCCCCCTCTTCTTTGATTCCCCTAGCGAATAAAGGACAGGTCAACTTTGCCAAAATTGGTAGTCAAAGCCACATTCAAGTTTTCCAGAACCTTCACCAGCCACTGTAGCGCTTGGGTAGAGGATGATTCATAATGGTTGAACAGCACCGAGAACCGTTTTTCTAAGGAAGGCTTAACCTGACGACACAGCAGTACAATTTTCAGTAACAAGCTGACCATAAAGGTCGGACCAATATTGGCGATCAGATCGATAAACACGAAATGCTGAGGTTTTTGGGGACTCTCTACCACCAGGTAGTTTAACAGTTGAGAACAGGTTCTCAACATCAGGAACTCATTAAAAGGTTGCTCATCACTTTGGGGGATAGTATTTTGTAACTGCTTATACAGTTTTTCGTAAAATTGTCTATTCAGGTAACTGGACTTAAAAGGGTTGTCACTGAGGTATTCATACAAATCGGATTTAAAGTCCCTAAAGGTTTGGTGATCATTGGTATGGGAGATAAACCTATGGGCTAAGTCTCGATAAGTATTGGACCCTTGCACTTTACCCACAAATTACTGTAGAGCAAAAAATAGCTCCTCGTTGCTCAGGAGTGTCGGGTTAGTCGCAGCAATGGTAGCGGTAGTGGTCAGTTCTTGTGGTTTCGCCGTGCGGGCGTTTTGTCGCATTTGGTACAAGGCATATTTAGACAATTCCAGTTCAAATTTTTTCTGTTTCTGTAACTTAATTGTCTGAATCATTTGTTGATGTTCGTAGGGACTATCATCGTTAATTAGACAATATCGGTATAAGTATGGATAACGGGGAATTAGGGTTCTCAGGGGTTGACTCTCAATCATACTTGGGCTAGATTGTAATGGCTCACACAAAACCTCAGCAAACCGTTTCATGGTTTGGTACTGGGGGCTGTTTCGGAAGTTGTTAACTAAATAGGATAGTTGCTGAATGTATCGGGACTTGATAGCAGAAGATGCAGTATAAACTGACTTTTGGCTATCAAATAGATCAACCAGGCGATAAATACCTTGTCGGCGTTCTGGGTGGGTGTGCCATCTGTTGATCAGAATGTAGCAGCATCGGTTGATGATAAAATTAAAGTCACCCTCAATGTGTTTCGCCCGTAACAACTTCCGCATCAATTGGACTATCTGATGATTCGGGTAGCCTGTTCCTTGGATAAAAAGCAGCCGGAAGCGCTCCAACAGGATATCTGTACTTTCGGTTTCTACCTGCTCTAGCCAGTGATTATATAGTTCCTGTTCTTCGGGGGATGTAGGTCGATTATGACGATCGCCTGGTATATTATTCATTGAACTCAGGGTTGTATAATTGCGATGGCAAACTTTAGAGTGTTAACAAAAGTTGGCAATTTTTGTGAATTTCAACCCAAAGATTATAATGATTTTGGGCTAAATGCCGCCATGGCAATCTTGACTATAACTCTCGGTTATTGCCAAAATTGCCTCTGGTTACTAATTCCTATTGATGGGAGTAGATGCGATCAATTATGTCTGAGCTGTTTACCCTGACCCAACTGTTGCAGATTTTAACAATAAATGGGGAAGTATCCTGTGATGCGTCTGCTAACTTCCCGGTGATTGGTATCACAACTGATACTCGTAACCTCCAACGGGGAGAGGTGTTTGTGGCATTGCCGGGCGATCGCTTTGATGGACATGATTTTGTGGCGGCGGCGATCGCTAAAGGAGCCCTTTGTGCGGTGGTTAGTCGGGAATTTGCTGTTTCTCACTCGGAATTTCCCTTAATTCCAGTGGCTGATACTTTACAGGCTTATCAGACCCTGGGACGCAGTTGGCGCGATCGCTTTCCTATTCCTGTCATTGGGGTGACGGGTTCAGCGGGAAAAACTACTACCAAAGAACTCATTTCCGCTGTACTTTCTCATCATGGTAAGGTTCACAAAACCTTCGGTAATTACAACAACGAAATAGGAGTCCCGAAAACTCTCCTAGAATTGCGCTCTGATCATGATTTTGCTGTCATTGAAATGGCTATGCGCGGACCGGGAGAAATTGCGGATTTAACTCGCATAACCCGTCCTACTGTGGGGGTAATTGTGAATGTGGGAACTGCTCATATCGGCCGCTTGGGTTCGGAAGATGCGATCGCTCGTGCTAAGTGTGAATTGCTGGCGGAAATGCCGGATACATCAATCGCTGTGCTTAATCATGATAACCGCCGCCTCATGTCAACAGCCACTCAGGTTTGGGCGGGAACAACTATTACCTATGGTTTGGAGGGGGGAATTTTACAGGGTGAATTATTAGGACATGAAACTATCCGGGTGGAGGGAATTGATTTACCTTTACCCTTACCAGGGTCTCATAATGCCTCGAATTTTTTGGCGGCTTTGGCGGTGCTTAGGGCGATCGCTGGTTGGGAGATTTCCGCCGAAGAACTTTATGCACCCATCAGCACTGGCTTATCCCTTCAAATGCCACAAGGACGGGCTAAACGTTATAGCCTGGCTGATGATATTATGTTGTTAGATGAAACCTATAATGCCGGTTTAGAATCGACTTTGGCGGCGTTAAAATTGTTGGCGGAAACTCCGGGTAATCGACATATTGCTGTGTTGGGGACTATGAAGGAGTTGGGTGAGCGATCGCTTGAATTTCATCAGCAAGTGGGGGCGGAAACTGAAAGGCTCAATTTGGATGGTTTATTTATTTTGGCGGATTTGGCTGAGGCTCAAGCTATGGCTGAGGGGGCTGTGGGAGTCGATTTTATTGATATTCAAGACCTCGCTTCCCCCCAGGCTCATCAGTTGATGATTGATAAGGTTCTCGCATTCCTTAAACCCGGCGATCGGGTTTTGTTTAAAGCCTCTAATTCTGTCGGAATGAACCGCGTTGTAGAGGGGGTGCGATCGCAATTAATCATCAACCATTGAAGATTACCCTATACAGCCCTCCCAGTAACCTTTTCCCCCTTTCGGTTCCCTTGCTATTCACAAAATGTCGTTTTTGTCAAGGGGGGTAAAAAAAGGCGATCGCCTCTCCACCAAAAACTCGTGCATCGTGATTTTTTATTTGTGCTGAGAAAATAACTTTTTTCGCGACAGAATCGGGGTTTTAGCCTGTATTTTGGCAAGTAGACATAGTAACCCCTTGGGTGCGATTTATTTGATGGTAGCACAACCCCCATAATCTCGTCAACTTTTTGAGAGCAATTCGCGATAAAATCGTAACAATTCTTAACAATCTTGAGAAGATTAAATTTATCTGGCGGTATGAATTAGCAAAAGTTATGTAATGGGCGGACCAGCGGAGACAGAGATGAGTCAAAATAACTACCGAGGTGCGATCGCTATGATGGGATTGATAGTTCCCACCCTGGCGGAGAACTGCTACCATAATAAATGTGTAATTTTCGGCATTTCCTAACCCGCGATGAACCCTAAAATAATTGATGTAAGCGGTCTCACGCCCCAACAAATTACCGTTATCGAAGAAGTTGTGGCGGCGTTCAAGTTGGTAGCCCGACAGAAGGATTCATTTTCCCCCTATTTAACCCATCCCCAAAATATCGACAGAAAAGAATTGGAAGAACTCGAACGAGAATTTGATTGGTTGGTAGCCGATATTGGCGCAAAGGACGCGATCGCCAGAAGTGATATCTATGGCATCAACTGAGCAAACTATATACATTTAATGCAGATGATTTTAATTGGCAGACTGAAATCAAAGTCATCATACCCAGTGCCTAAATATCATAAATTCCGGCGGCTTTTAACTGTTTCCCCCGACTGGATAGTTCAGCCTGAGAAGTTTTCTAAAACACTCTGGGGGGGGAAAGTTCAACCGGAAGGTACGGGCTGGAGTGAAGGGGTGAAGAGTGCGATCGCAATTAATCATCAACCATTGAAGATTACCCTATACAGCCCTCCCAGTAACCTTTTCCCCCTTTCGGCTCCCTTACTATTCACAAAATGTCGTTTTTGTCAAGGGGGGTAAAAAAAGGCGATCGCCTCTCCACCAAAAACTCGTGCATCGTGATTTTTTATTTGTGCTGGGAGAATAACTTTTTTCGCGACAGAATCGGGGTTTTAGCCTGTATTTTTGCAAGTAGACATAGTAACCCCTTGGGTGCGATTTATTTGATGGTAGCACAACCCCCATAATCTCGTCAACTTTTTGACAGCTATTCGCGATAAAATTGTAATAATTCTTAACAATCTTTGGAAGATTAAATTTATCTGGCGGGATGAATTAGCAAAACTTATGCGATTTGGGGATTTTCGGACCAGACATATTTGGGGGAATAATTGCTGATTAGAGATTATCCCACTCTTGAGCAACTGCGGTTTTTTGAGAGTGTAAAACCTCAGTAAATTGAGCCCAATTGACTTGTTCTACTGGCAGGTCATTAACCAACTCTCCGCCGTGAAGATACCAAACCCTAGTGGCGAACTGACGCGCAAAATCAGTGTCATGGGTAGCGACGATCGCCATATTTTCACCCCGATAAAAATCGGTTAAAATTTGTGCCAAAGACTGTTGCTGTTGTCGGTTAAGGTTAGCCGTCGGTTCATCTAATAGTAGGATATCCGGTTGAATAACTAAACCCCTAGCCAGAGATATCCATTGTTGCTGTCGGCTGGAAAGTTGCACGTCGGTTAGGGGTAGAATATCGGGGGGAATTGCTAACCTTTCTAACCAGAGATTAACCCGTGTTGTGATTTCATCTTTAGGGATTTTTCGCAACCGTAAGGGGTAAGCGATCGCTTCATAAACGGTCATCCCCAAAAGTCTAGTTTCCGGTAAAACCAAGGTGATTTTTTGGCGTAAGGAAACCGGGTCAATATTTTGATAATTAGTATCCCCGAAATACAGAGAACCACTACAGGGAGAGATTAACCCATTAATTAATCGCAACAACAGACTTTTCCCCGACCCAGAAACTCCCATTAAAGCAATGCGATCGCCTGGTTGAACACAGGTAGAAATATCCAGCAAGAGGGGTTTAAGGATAATGGGAGATTTGACAGAGACCTGCTGAAGTTTTAACATCAATTTCCACCGGTTAACTCATGGACTCGCCGCCATTGTTCATCTGTAACTTTAAAATTGGTACTGTTGGGGGCACGAATTACTAACAGGGTTTGGAGGATGGGATCTTGTTTACAGTCGGACCGCAGTAGGGGGTTATCTAAGAGCTTGGTAGTGAATTTGATTTGGGCGCAGGGTTTATAACCTAAGCGAGTTTTATCAATCCAGTAGTTGCGATCGGGAATGTCTTTGAGGGGCTCTGCGGGTGCAATCACTTCCGCAATGGCATATACTCCGGCGGCGCTTCCGGCTTTCCAAATTAATACACCATCGCCGACGCTGATATCTTTACGGTAGCGGGTGACTAACCAGGGCATTTGCTGGAAATCACGGATACCATCAAGCACCCGATAATATTTGGGATTACCTTGGAATAGCCAGTATGCCATCAAATTGCACTCTCTCTCTGTTCAGTATTCAACACTCCCACCCGACAATATTGGCATGGGGGATAATCTGATCATACATCTGATCAGCCTTGGGGAAGGTGAGAATTTAACCTAAGCGTTAAAGACGTTGGCAATTGTCCAAATATCGACTAGGATTAACAGGAGAGTGCAACAGAACAGAATTAAATACATCCAGGGCTGAGATAAAGGCCGCACGTCAGTAGTATCAATTCCGGTTTTTTGTTGCACGATCGCCACTAACTTCCCAAAGCCAGCAATTCGCATGGGTAGCAAATAACCTTCCCCGGACTCACTGAGGAAATAATAAACTAATCCGCCTTGTCCGGTGGTTCTCGGACGTAGCGATCGCACCTCTGACCAATTTAAACACCAACCCCGCCGCCAAAACAGTCGCACCCACGCCGGATAGGTTACTTCAATAGTGCGATCGTTCACCACTACTCGCTCACTCAGCGCCCCGTAGACAGCCATACCCCCTAAAATAATACCTCCCCATAATAGTTGGGGAGAAATGGGTGTATCGGCGACGATAGCTAGGAATGGAAGAGGAATCATCAACGCACCATACAAACTTAGCAAGGTTATTCGCACAATTGGGGAAATACGAAAAACCACATTTTCTGAATCCATATTTTTAACGAGTTCTTCACTGTTATCAACACAATATTAATATCAGATTGGGTTGATTGCAGTGCCTCAGATATGGCTCCGGTGCGTCAGTTTTCCATGGTCTGGTGATGATTCCGATTATCTGGGTCTGACGCACCCGACTGGTTAATCAACAGAACTCAAAGCGGGAGTTGTCAAAACTGAGGGATTGGCTCCAGAACTGCGACCTGTGACCCTTTCATGGTAAGCTATAGCGGCGGCACTGGGGTGGACTTCATCAATGGCTGGGAGTTCTTGGTCAATTTGCAGACGATCGCAGGGAATCTTATCGGATAGAATGGAACTAGCCATTTTTCCTGTGTGAATCTCTAAAAGTGCTTCTGGTATAGCTTCAAACACTAAACGCTGACCGGGAAACACCACCCGCTCAAAATACCAATTAGGGACATTGCTAATTCTGGCAATCTGAATATTGCTAGTAGCGTTAACGTAGCAGCAGAGAACTCGGCCAGGACTGTTATAGGGTAGGGGATCAAGAATTTGAGCCATGTTAAGGAGTATTGCAATATGAGTTTGGTATACAGCCAAACTAACACTTTGCGATCGCTATTGGTTGTAATCCGGACTACCAATCGATCATGATTTTTTCCTTGAACCCACCCACTCTCATATATTTGACCAACCACCCAATCGGCTCAAATTAGGCGATCGCAGCAAATTCATCAGCCACAGCTAATGATTGTAAGATGAAAACAGCCAGCTATATTGTTAAGTTATATTAATAAGCAAGCCATTCACTCATTTAAAATCATGGACCAAAAAATCCTATACGTTCGCCTCCCTTGTAACCCCATCTTCCCCATAGGGGTAGTTTACCTAGCAGACCATGTACATAAGCTATTTGGGTCTGTAGAACAGCGAATCTTTGATTTAGGGACTGTTCCTCCCCTAGACTATAGTGTAGCCCTCAATACCTGCATTGACGAGTTTAAGCCGACGCTGTTAGTATTTTCGTGGCGGGATATCCAAATTTATGCTCCCGTGGGTGGACGGGGCGGAAATCCTCTGCAAAATGCCTTTGAGTTTTACTATGCCAAAAACCCCCTAGTTAAGTTGCGGGGTGCTTTAGGAGGATTACGGTTAGCAGCATCCTACTATAACGAACTGTGGCGCAATACCAGTTTAGTACGGCAGGGACTCAACCGAGCCAGACGCTATCAACCCCAAGCGCGCGCGCTAGTAGGTGGCGGCGCGGTGAGTGTGTTTTATGAACAATTAGGGGAGAGTCTCCCTGATGGCACAATTATTTCTGTGGGGGAAGGAGAGGCTTTATTAGAAAAATTATTGAGGGGTGAAGACTTCAGTAATGAACGCTGTTATGTGGTCGGACAAACTCAACCACGCGATCGCATGATTCATGAAAAACCGACTAATATTGAGAAAACCGCCTGCAACTATGATTATATCAGCGAAGTTTGGCCGGAGTTTGACTACTATTTTCAGGACGGGGATTTTTATATCGGTGTTCAGACTAAGCGTGGTTGTCCCCACAACTGCTGTTATTGTGTCTATACCGTAATTGAAGGTAAACAGGTAAGGATTAATCCCGCTGATGAAGTAGTCGCAGAAATGAAGCAACTTTACCATCGTGGCATTCGGAATTTCTGGTTTACAGATGCTCAATTTATCCCCGCCCGTCGATTTATTGATGATGCGGTCGAACTGCTACAAAAAATCCTTGATGCTGGCATGAATGATATCAATTGGGCGGCTTATATTCGGGCTGATAATCTCACCCCCCAATTGTGTGATCTGATGGTTCAAACCGGAATGAATTATTTTGAAATCGGTATCACCAGCGGCTCACAGGAATTAGTCAGAAAAATGCGGATGGGATATAATCTGCGGGTAGTATTAGAAAATTGCCGCGATTTAAAAGCAGCCGGATTTAATGATTTGGTGTCTGTTAACTATTCGTTTAATGTAATTGATGAAACCTTGGACACTATCCGCCAAACCATTGCTTATCATCGGGAATTGGAGGCAATTTTTGGGGCGGATAAAGTCGAACCTGCCATCTTTTTTATTGGCTTACAACCCCACACCCATTTAGAAGAATATGCCTTTAAAAACGGTATACTCGATCGCAATTATAATCCCATGAGTTTGATGCCTTGGACAGCCCGGAAACTCCTATGGAACCCAGAACCCTTGGGGTCCTTGTTTGGGGAAGTGTGTTTAGAAGCGTGGAAACGAAACCCTAATGATTTTGGACGGGCGGTAATGGATATCCTAGAAGAACGTCTGGGGAAATCATCCCTAGAAGAGGCTTTGAGTGCGCCGGTCCAGAGCGATCGCACCGCTGACAAAGAACTGGTCAAGGCCGGTTAAAGTAATTGACAGTGGGGGAGAGTGGGCGGTTTTGCCCACTTTCTTCGTAAAATAGCAACCATAAACCCTAATCTCTGAATTATGCAACTCAAACGCCTAGGTCATGTGGCCATCTGTGTCCAAGATATTAAGACTGCTGCCAATTTTTACCAAAATCTGGGTATGGAATTAGTATGGCAAGATAGCGATTGGGCCTATTTAAAGGCGGGAGATGATGGACTCGCCTTGCTAGGTCCAGGCTACAGCCAAGCCAGATCCCATTTTGGGTTTGTCTTTAGCGATCGCACGGAAATAGAAACAGCCTATCAGCAATTACAACAACAAGGGGCAGAAATTACCCCCATTCACGAACACCGAGACGGTACCGCTTCCTTTTACGGTCGCGACCCCGACGGTAACGCCTTTGAATATCTCTATGAACCCATCAAAAAGGGTTGATACCTGAGTGATTTGATTGTACCTGTTTCCATGGGTAGGTTAAAGTTAAACAGTTAAACAAGCGCCAAATTATATGTTTTTCAGAGCCAGATTAAAAAGTTATAGGCGATCGCCCCTAGCACCTTGGGCAGAAATAGACTGGTTTTTATTACTCGCCTGTGTCGCCCTCACCGCGTTAGGCGGCATCATGATCCGTAGCGTAGAAATCAACCAAGGACTGACAGACTGGTGGCAACACTGGATCACCGGAGGTATAGGGTTAATCCTAGCGATGATAATTGCCAGGAGTAACTATGAAAGACTAATCGACTGGAAATGGATAGTTTATATTATCGTTAACCTATCGCTGATTGCCGTTCAATTTATCGGAACCACAGCCCTAGGAGCCCAACGCTGGATTAATATTGGTGGTTTTCACGTCCAGCCCTCCGAATTTGCCAAGGTGGGGATAATTATTGTTTTGGCAGCACTTCTGCACGAGGTCAAGATACCCAGTATTCCAGACACCATCAAAATGCTGATTATCGCCGCCGTTCCCTGGGCGTTAGTATTAATTGAACCCAACCTAGGAACCTCCCTCGTCTTTGGTATGATTACCCTGGGAATGTTGTATTGGGGCAATGTCCATCCCGGTTGGTTAATCCTGTTATTGTCCCCCATTTGTGCAGCTATTTTAACCACAGTCTATCAACCTGCTGGAATTATTTGGGCTGTAGCCATGGGGTTTGTCGGCTGGTGGAGTTTACCTTGGCGCTGTGTGACCGGACCTCTAGCCTTGGGTATGAATTTGGGAGCCGGAAAATTAGGAGATATTTTATGGGGGTTTCTGCAAGATTATCAAAAACAGCGACTGATTGGATTTTTAAACCCAGAGCAAGACCCCCTAGGAGCAGGATACCACTTAATTCAATCTCGCATTGCCATTGGTTCGGGACAGTTATATGGCCGAGGTTTGTATCAGGGCACTCAAACTCAGCTAGATTTTATTCCCGAACAGCATACCGACTTTATCTTTTCTGCCATTGGGGAAGAATTGGGGTTTATAGGTTGTATTATTGTTTTGGCGGTATTCTGGATAATTTGCCTGCGATTGGTGATTATTGCCCAAACTGCTAAGGATAGTTTTGGCTCCTTAATTGCGATCGGGGTATTGTCAATGTTGATATTCCAAGTATTTGTAAATATTGGCATGAATATCGGACTAGCACCAGTTACAGGTATCCCTTTACCATTTCTAAGCTATGGGCGATCGGCACTCCTAAGTAATTTTCTAGCCATGGGATTAGTTGAATCCGTTGCTAACCACCGACAGCGAAAACGAATGTTATAGGCTCAAAAACTCCTGGGCTTCTTGGTCGGATTCAGTCAGCCAGTCCCCTCACCCATTTTGGGTAAGCAGTCGCCATTTTTCCCAACCCATCATTTTAGTCAACAGGAGAGTGAACCCCCGTGTTCCAAAACTTCAAACATGATTTAAAAAATGATTTAATTGCCGGGTTGCTGGTGGTAATTCCCCTCGCGACAACTATCTGGCTTAGTATTACCGTGGCTACAGCGGTGATTAAATTTCTCACCCGCATTCCTAAACAAGTTAACCCCTTTGATGGCCTTAATCCTATTCTGGTCAATCTACTTAATATTTTAGTGGGGTTAGCCGTTCCATTAATGGGTATTCTGTTCATTGGTCTGATGGCTAGAAATATCGCTGGTCAGTGGTTACTTAACCTCAGTGAACAGATTTTACAAGGCATTCCCTTGGCGGGGTCAGTTTACAAAACCCTCAAACAACTTCTGGAAACTCTACTCAGAGACTCCAATGATAAGTTTCGGCGGGTGGTTCTGATAGAATATCCCCGACGGGGAGTCTGGACTCTGGCTTTCGTGACCGGATCAGCAGACTCTACCATTCAATCTCACCTATCGGAAGATATGATTGGTGTTTTTGTGCCGACTACTCCTAACCCTACCAGTGGCTGGTATGCTATTGTTCCCCGCCATGAAGCGATCGACTTATCCCTATCGGTAGAAGAAGCATTCAAAATTATCGTCTCCGGTGGTATTGTTAATGCTTCCACTTCTCTAAAGCCTAGCGCTAGTCCTCCTGTGGAAACTCCCCTAGACCCTATTATCTCTAAGAAAAATGCGGAACAACCTGTCACCATGGAAGAACAACAATTTGCTCCTTAGGTTTACACGACGGAATAATCAGCCTATAGATTTTCCGGATTCATGACACCACTTTTGAAAAATAAAAGGTAGGTCATTGGATAGGATAACTATGGCTGGTGAATCTCCGTTTACCCCTCACAATCAATATATTTCTGATAAACCGCAGCGGCATCAGTCTTACCGTGGCCGTCTGCATCGTGGTATTATCCTGCTGTTGTTGATTACTGCCGGATTTTGTTTGTACACTGTTCAACTCGCTAATTTACAATTGATTCAAGGATCTATCAATTGGGACAGAGCGGAAAATAACCGACTTCGCCTAGTTCCTATTCCGGCAAAACGAGGCGAAATTTTCGATCGCCATAATCAAAGACTCACCCGCAGTCGTTTGGCGCGATCAGTTTATATTTGGCCTAGGGAACAGTCACCCCAACAGTGGCAGGAAATTGCTACCCAACTGGGTCCGATTCTTGATATCACTCCACAAGAAATTATTAATCTTATCGAAAATCAGGGCTATAATTCCCATCTTTTTGTGCTAATTAAACAGGATATTAGCCCGGGAATGTTTATTGCTCTCGCCGAACGTTCTGAGTATTTTAAAGGGGTAGAAGTTCGCGGGGAGTCTCAACGTTATTATCCACACAATCATCTGGCTTCCCATATTTTAGGATATATTGGCGCTGCTAGTTTACAAGAATTAAAGGCTAATCCTCAATACCCTATGGGAATGCTAACCGGGAAAATGGGGATAGAACGTATAGCTAACTCTTCCCTTGAGGGAGTGTGGGGAAATCGATTAATTGAGGTTAATTCCCAGGGAGAAGAAATTCAGGAGTTAGGTATTCAAACACCTGAACCTGGTCAGCCACTTCAGCTAACTTTAGATTTCGCACTACAAAAAACTGCGGAAACGGCTTTAGGCGATCGCTCTGGTGCGGTAGTAGTCTTAGATGTCAAAACTGGCGCGATTTTGGCTATGGTTAGTCATCCTAGCTTCAATCCTAATATATTCTCTGGTCCGATGACTGCACAACAATGGGAACAATTACAAAGCGGCGAGAATCCTATGTTAAATAGGGCTGTACAGGGCTACCCCTCTGGTAGTACCTTTAAAATTGTTACGGCGATCGCTGGTATAGAATCGGGGAAATTTTCCCCTAATTCAACTGTACCCACTGCGGCGGCTATTACCATTGGTGGGGTGAGTTTTCATGAGCATAGTAATAGTGGTTATGGTACTATTGGATTTAGAAAGGCACTGGCTGTTAGTAGTAATACCTTTTTTTATCAGGTGGGAATGGCAGCCGGACCTCATCAAATTGCTAAATGGGGGAAAGAATTAGGTATTGGTGGCACTATTAATTTGGATTTATTGGGACTTGATGGTGCTAATCATGGTCAAATCCCTACCCCAGAGGAAAAACAAGCATGGTATAATGAGCCTTGGTACACGGGAGATACTGTGACTATGGCGATCGGTCAGGGGTTGGTTTTAGCTACTCCCTTAGAATTGGCGGTTATGACCAGTACGGTGGCGAATGGCGGCTATCGAGTACAGCCTCACCTGTTGGCTTCCCAAACTAATACCGATGAAACTAAACCCATTAAAACTTCGATTTCGGCGGGTAGTTTAAATGTGGTCCGACAGGGGTTAATTGATACGGTTAAGGAGGGAACTGCTAGAATTTTGAATGATGGTTCTATTCCTTTAACCGGAGGGAAAACTGGAACGGTAGAAATTCCCGGACACCCCAACAACTCTATGTATGTCGCCTTTGGACCTGCTGATAAACCAGAAATTGCGATCGCTGTTTTGGTGGAAAGAGGTGGTTATGGTTCTGTATCCGCCGCGCCTATTGCTAAGGCGGTTTTTCAGACTTATTTCGATGGTAGAAAATAGTATTTTATTTGGCGAGCGCTCCTATTTGACCCCCACCAGCTAACGAAAAGGAAACCCTTTCCGACGACTCAACCAGATGAGAAATTTAGTCCCACCCCAGCCAAGAATAGCACCTGCAAAACTGGCGAAAAGAGCGATCGCAAAAGGATGGGAAATTCCCCCGCCATTTTCTGGTTGGGGAAAAATCCTCGGTTCTTCAAACATTAACCCGGAAGTTGAAGCGATAATGGCTCCCGTCCCAATGGCTACACCCCAAGCCTGAATTTCGTCTTGGAGTTGTTGGTTTTGTTGTTGGCGGGTGCGATCGCGTTGGGTTTGTTCAATCTCCACTATACCACGAATTGAGGCGATCGCTTTATCCGCTAAACTCGAACCTTCCACAAAGTAGTTAAGTTCGTCCCCTATGCGGGTTTGGAAATAGGGAGAAGTGCGATCGCTAAACTCCCCGAAAACATCCATTTCCTGCTGTTGTAAATCATAACCCTTCTCTTGGAGGATCTTAAAAATCTCCGTCAATGTTACCTGATAGTTTTTCGTATTGATGCTAATCGTATTGCGACAATGCTTATAGTTTCGCAACAGTCGCGCATATTCCAAATCTAACGCCGCCAATTCCTTTAACACCTTTTTCAGGTCTTCCAGTTGCGCCTCAGTCAACCCTAGACGGGTTTCATTTTGGGTTAATTCTTGCTTAAAAGACTTGACTTTATGCTCTAACTGTGTATAGGCGCTGTAGGTTTTGCGGTACAGTGTCCGCGTTTCCCGGTAGGCGGAAAGCACCTTATTTCGATAGTAAAATAGATTGATAAATTGGCGATAAGCATCGATGAACTTTTCACTGGCTAAATCGTCCCGAAACAGGAAGATGATGATATGGGGTTGCACCTGCGCTTCCCCCTCTAAATTCCCGTCAACAACTTGACCGCCAAACTCAAAAAACGGGCTACCGAACAACTCACCCAGCTTGTGCAAAGGTGGACGTTCAACCTTACGGGAAGGCATCACCTGTGCCAAGCAATTGCGGGAAAAATTTTGTAAATCTTCCGGCTTTTTTGTGCGTTCATGTACTGGCAAAAATGCCGTTAATAGTAATGTTTGACCTAGCGAGCTTTTGATAAAATCGGGCAAAAAAACCAGGCTTTCTGTATTTAAATTGCGCCAAAATGAAATATTGACCTCTGCAGCTTTATCGCCATTTTCCTGTTCTGGGCGGCGCAAATTAACCGTTAAGCTATAACTATCATTCAGTCGGTGGGTGTAGATATTACCCGTTATTTTTAATTCAGAATTAGGCAGAGTTCCCGTGAGGTTGAGACGGTTCTTAGGATTCAGGTTAATTTCCGCGCCGAGGGGTTCTGGGGAGTTTTCTGGGTAGCCGTAAATGTCGAGGCGTTCCGTAAAACCCAGCGCCTTTAAAATATCATCTCCCCTTTCCCATAACTGTTTCGGGTGCGGCGCAAGGGAATCCGTTTCCCCCGTCAATCCTCGCCACAGATGAAACGCGAAAAGGTGCAAATTGGGAGCATAAACAGTGTGGGGAATTATTTTTTTTGAATCCATCGACTCAAACTTTCCCGAACATAGATAAACAAGGAGATTTGGGGGGAATTAGGAGCCGGAGTAATAATCACCAAGGTTTCCGTTTCTTCGATGATTTGGAAGTTGGGAATTGTGTATTGTATCTCATCGGGAGAATCTTCTTCGAGTTCGTCGGCTTGCTTGCGGGTTCTTTGTCGCCGGGCTTTTTTCAAGTGATTTTGGGCTTGCGGAAATTGTCCGATCCAGTCTATAATCATATCTGATGCCTGATTGATATCGGCTTCAGATAGATTCTGCAAGTTGGCTGCCAATTCCTGAGCGGGTTGCACAGCCTCTGGCGGTAGGATTGGCGGTTCAGCTTCGAGGAGTTCGGCTAACATCAGCAGGGTTTCGGTTGAGTCTTTCATGGTTGTCTGGTTGATTTATCTTCCTATTGTCCAATCTTCTATGACCAATCCTGTCACTTTGCTAAAACCTCGATGATTACGGGTTAACAAAATCATAGACCTCGACAGTGCGATCGCTACAATTCTAGCATCCATCCTGTTCGGTGCATCCAATACAGACTCATTCCCTCGACGAATGGCTTGTCCTAGTGCTAGGATTTCCTCAAAAGCCGGTTCATCCTTGAAAGACCTGGTGATTTCGCGTAACCCATTCATCGATTGAGTAGGGGCAATCTGTTCTATAATTGGGGTGGTGGCTGCTTCGACGGCGGCTAGGCGTTATTCTAATGAACTGTTGCTGGTCATGGATTTTCAAAGGTGGGTCGAGTCTCTAACTATAGATTATGGGTTGGGGGGTGTTGGGTTGCGCTATCGCTTCACCCAACCTACAATTGATAATTGATTATTTGCTGGGTGTTGGGTTGCGCTATCGCTTCACCCAACCTACAATTGATAATTGATTATTTGCTGGGTGTTGGGTTGCGCTATCGCTTCACCCAACCTACAATTGATAATTGATTATTTGCTGGGTGTTGGGTTGCGCTATCGCTTCACCCAACCTACAATTGATAATTGATTATTTGCTGGGTGTTGGGTTGCGCTATCGCTTCACCCAACCTACGGTTAAATTCCGATCGCACAAAAAGCCCCCCAATGGATAGGATGTTTATAGGGTCGGTAATCCGGGCGTTGAAAACCTAACCCCAAGTTATCTCGGAGTTTCGCCTTGGGATGACAGTTTCCCGCCGAGTCCTGCTCATTCAGCCACGCGGTTAACTCCTGCTTCGTGACTGCTCTCATCCACTCTTGGGCCTGTTTCAAGGCTAAGGCAACCGAGGGCTGGGTCTGCATTTCCTCATACAATTTTACCATCAAAATCGCCGTCGAGACATCATTCACCGCCCACAGGCTACAAATCACATTCGCCGCCCCCGCATACAGAAACCCCAGCCCCAAACTGATATACTCTTCCAAGTCGGGGGAAAAGTCCGTTAACCCGGTTTCACAAGCCGAGAGAATCACCAGGCGACAGGTGGGTAAATCCAGCTCAAACAATTCTCCCAAAGTGTAACATTTGCTCAGGTCAATCTGCGTGCCTTTGCGCCAGGGGAGAAAACGAGTTTCCGCCGCTTCAGAGGGGGCGGTTTCCTCGGAGAGGGTTCGGCCTTCTGAGTCACTGACGGAGACTTTCGCCCCGGCTAACACCAGGGGAGACAGGAGGGGACTGTTGAAATTGAACGCCCCATGGCCGGCAAAATGGAGATAGTCCGCCTCTTGGAAGGCTTGGCGGTGGGGGTCTTCATTCAGGCTGGTTTTGCTGGCTTGCTGGCGGGCGAGACGGCCGGCGTTGGTGGAGAAGTTGGCTAAAATGGCTTCAACCTCTAAGTCGGCATAGTCTAGGTATT
>NZ_PKGG01000013.1:0-51987 GCF_046480465.1 Arthrospira sp. PCC 8006 | reverse complement strand
CCCCGATAATGATGATCACAAGTTCAATTAATCAATAGGAAATAAAGCCATGAATGAGTTTGAACAAGAAAAAATGATGGTTATTGCAGAAATGGCTAGGGAGATTTACATTCAAATGATGTCACGAGATATCTCCTATTCCAATCAGGATACTAGGGTGACATTAGCCGAAATAGCTCATAACGCTGCTATTGATTTTATGATGGTACACGAAAAATGGGTAGAATCTCAGTATCCAATTATCTCTCAACCTCAACCAGGCATTATTGCCTCTGATTTCAACATTAACGGCTATAACAGCGATATCCTACTGGGAGGTGATTTTAATGCCTAAGCTACTCCCGGTAGTCACACTAACAGGGTCTTACAAAGGGTTTCTGGTAGGTCATGGTAATATCTGTATCGAAGTAGGTTCTTTAGAATGGTTTAAATACCTAGAAACCCATAAATCCTTTTCAGTGGAGGTTAATGGTAAACGATTTACGTTGTGCAAAAAAGTCTCAATTAATGGTTTCACCTACTGGAACCTCAAAGGGTGGGATGGTAGCGTCAATCATCACATCTACGTTGGAAAATCTGACCAAGTTACTGTAGACAAGTTAATAGACGTAGCTAACGCTATGGTTACTAAGTGTAAGATTAGCGGGGAGGTGTCAAAACGACATTTCCTGTACTAAACCCTAAACCCTAACACCTAACAGCTAACCCTAACTCAATAACTTAAATGGCCCCCTATGGTTTCTGACTGTAGGGGTTCATTCATATTTTTCGTTTTCAGGCCTGTATTTTCAGGCCTGAAAATGGTTTATATGAATGCTTGCCTCTAATTTACCCACAATAAACACCCTAAGCCAAAACCTTAACCCGTCTATTAGGGGTACTGGGTTCCGCACGGGATGATTACCACCAAAAATTGGAGACTTGCTGAGGATTATGTGGATAACCGATGTCGCTGGTAAAGCAATTGTCTAGGATTATGTGGGTAGTGGCTACCATCCCCAAACAAGTCACCAGTTGAAACGCGTTATGTTGGTAGTGAACTGAATTCAGCGGGGTGATGATTAGATAATGCGATCGCATTTTGTTGGTAGCGAGTAGGTTCCTCAATATTTCACCAATAACCTGACTACCCCTATGGGTTTTGAAATTTGAGCCATACCCTCCCCCCATAACCGAAACAAACACTCTTAGGGGTGCGACCGATGTGATAGCAGTCAATGGTTCGTAACGAACCGATAGGCTTGCCATTGACGGGTATCACGAGAGAGTTACCCTATCGGTGTTTGGTTGGGGGGAGATAGTAGGTATTTGACAGTTCCCCTAGGTTATGCTTGTTGACTGAGTAATCAACCTATTGACAGAATTATTTTCCTGTGCTAGGACTAGATTGTG
Source organism: Arthrospira sp. PCC 8006 (assembly GCF_046480465.1). Classification (NCBI taxonomy): domain Bacteria; kingdom Bacillati; phylum Cyanobacteriota; class Cyanophyceae; order Oscillatoriales; family Microcoleaceae; genus Arthrospira; species Arthrospira sp. PCC 8006. The sequence goes on along the minus strand of NZ_PKGG01000013.1, from coordinate 50,595 downwards.
AGTAATATCTGAGTAACTCGATAGGATATAGGGGTTGAGCAATAACCCGCTATCGCTGTCAGGATAAGGGTTTAAGTTAAATGGTTCTGGATGGTAGTCAAGCGTCTACATAGCCTACAACCCCTATTCTACCGTTACTTAGGTGTTACTCAAAACCATAGCAGGATCCATCAATCTGTAGCCATAAAATAACCCCTAGGGTTTAATCCAGGGGTGTTAATTTATGAAAGGTTGACGATTAGATTAATCTATCTGATAGATAACTCCAAGGAATAATTTAGCTTCAGAGCTATCAATATCAACCCCTAACGCTGTTAACCGTTCTATGGCTACATCCAATGGTATAGGTAACTTAGAGCATCCATCGAGAACTTCTAAGGTAGCGTCAATCCCTTTTGTTTTATATTTACTCTCGTTGACGATTGTGCTATGTCCCATAAGTCTCGCTCTCAACTCAATAGGTAGTCCATACTTTTCACCTAACAGGTTGTACAGCCTACGAAAGGCATATTTCTGAGTTACCGGGCATTTCATTGAGGCAATTTTTTCGGTAAAACTTGTGTCAAATCCTCCGATTATGGTTCTGGTTTTACTGCCTTTTCTGGGACTATATTCTGGCAATAACGGTCGTTTCAATTCCAGAAGTTTAAACATTTCAGGACTGGGAATTGGAGCAACAATCCTTCCCCCTGTTTTGATACTCACTTTTCGACCTTCTGCGTCAGTAAAGTAAACATAGTCACCTAGCACCAAGTAATTGTCTTGATTATCGGGGTCTGACAGTGCTTTGATGATTACGCCATCTTCAGTTACAAATGGCTTAGTTAGATTAACRGCRGCGGCTATCTCGGTAGGTCTYARCCCGTACATTACTGCCATACCAGTCACCCATAACCAGTTATGTCGAGATGATTGACATCGAGGGTTTTTAATAGTATAGGCTTCTTGTTTGGCGCTATACCACCAATCCTTAAAGGCATCGATGCCTATCCGTTGTTTCTTTTTGAATTGCGTTTGTTTGGGGTCAATAGGTTCAAGCTTTTTAAGTAAATGGTCTTTGTTAGGTGATTTCTCAGCTATGGCTTTTAAGATGTAGTAACGTTCCTTGAAGGTTTTGGAGCCTACTAATTGTTCTCCATTCTGTAAGGGAGTGTACAGCATAGCCTTGAAACTTTCCCAGCTAGGATATTCATCCCAATTGGGGAAGTCCTCAAAAAATACTCCCTTGGTTTGATGGTAAGACGCTAAGTCGCTTACGATATCGCGAGAACGTTTCCTTCCTGTGTTGCGGTTGTAACCCGCAAAATACTCATCCTCTAGTTGTTGGAATATTTCCCGATAGGTTATCAGATTATCCTCAATCTGGTTCTTTCCTAAGATAGTCGCATCGTACCAATCCCAAAATTCACTAGCGCTAGTGATAGTCCCTAGGGCTTCTGATACCAACTTAGCTTTCCTAACGCCGTCTATCACCCCTTGAGGTGTACACTCAAGATTAGCCGTTTTGGGTAGCCGTTTCCCGGTAGGTGGTTGCTTAAACTGCAATAGTAGGTTGTACCTAGCCCCGGTCTTTTGTAGTTTGAGTGTCACTCCTTTGGGACATTCCCCTTTAAAGTCTTGATAGGCTTTCAAGAATCTAGCGTAACTCTCATCGTAGTTGCCCTTTCCCCCTACTGTAGGGGTATCAGTAGCGTTACTCATTTTTTACTCACTTGTTACTCTGTTATGGTTTTGAGTAACACCTAAGTAACCGTAGAATAGGGGTTGTAGGCTATGTAGACGCTTTTAGTCCTGGCAATTCGCTCGGTCGCTGCCGGCGCTACCTGGTGGGATGTGATCGCCTCTAAAGAAATTCAAGCGGCTTTCGAGATCTCCGATTCGAGTCCTGAGTCTAACAATACCGCCTCTGACCTGCCACCTCTGACAAAGCGTGAGCAAGAAATTCTCGCTCTGATGGCTAAGGGCCAAAGTAACCAGGAAATTGCCGATGCCCTTTATATCTCACCTGGTACCGTCAGAGTCCATGTCCACGCTATCCTGCAAAAGTTGGATGTGCGCGATCGCACCCAGGCTGTTATCCTGGCTATGCAAAATGGTATGCTCAATTCCTGATAAGTAAGGCTTTCTTTTGAAGGGCGATCGCATATCATACCAGCAATGCTTGAAACGCCTGATTCCCCAGGCTTCGTTTATTTTGGTGTTCAACTCCTCGCCAGTCCAAAGAGTGTAGGAAAATCCGCGATCGCACTTCTGGGCTGTTGGTTTCTGGGGGGCGATCGTATCATGATCCTTGTTACCCGAGTTGAGTTTCACCCTTCTAGGCAGATATCATCTAATTTTAGACCATTCCCCATTGCTCAAATCTCGAAGTTCTGGCAACTCAAATTGAGCCTTTTTCCAAGCCGGAGTTTCGGCAAAAATATCTTCGAGTTTCAATAAGTGAGTTGGAATGTTTCCCGGAAAATTATCGTGAAATGCTTGTAAACGATCCGAATATCCTTGGGTGTAGCCAACTCCCGATAACATGATGCCAATATCTGCATTGTGAATCACCAAATTACCACAAAAATCCGCAGTAAATGAAGCATCTAAAGGAATGCGATAAAGTTTGCATTGAAAATATATTTTTTTGTTACCAAGTACCCCATAACCATCAATTCCGCCATCCTTTCCTGGGGAACCGGGATGCAAACCGAGGTGAGCAGCAAAACGCCGCCCCAAGTCTTGCTTGACTGCTTCTGATGAAGCAATGATGCCATTAACTAAAGCACCTATTTCCAAATAATCCATATCCCTAAACTTGTTTGTCCTTGACAATCGGCAAAGTTGCACCTAGGATTAAATTTTCATACATTAAACTGATTCCCAGAAAAATACATTCATCGATATTTTCTTTCATGCCCAATGCTTCCAGTTTATCAGATATTTCTGTATTTAGTTCGAGCGATCGATGATATCTGCTCTGTTGGGCTGGATGACTGATCCTGTCTTGTTGAATCTTCAAATCATGTCGATAGTTTTGGATTTGTTTTTGTTTCCATTTTGTCCAATTTTCTGCCAAGTCTTTTTGGGATTGTGTTTGTTCTGCTTGGATTTGCTGATTGACAAAATGAATATAGCTGATCGCCCAATCTGGCAACTGTTGAGTTCCAGTCCTCAGCGCTTTGGAGAGCGCGACTATTTTGTTAATTTCTGATTCGGTTAACTGATATTTTATGCTGTGATTTTCCTGGTTTTTTAGGTGTTCAAAGTTGTGAGTACCTTGGGCGATCGCCTCATCTTCTATCCTCGTGCTTGATGAATCTTTTTTAACCATTGTATTGGCTCCTATTTTTCCTACAATTAATCCTCTATAAACTCAGCAAAATAAGAGTATAATTCTTGATGCTGTTCATCATCCCAAATATATTGATACTCTTCATAAATTGCATCTTGAATTTCATCTTGCAAATCTGGCATCTGGGAAGCAGTTCGACAGTTTCGAGGTTTTTCGTCAGATGGTATTCGGGATACAACATCCTCAACTGATTCGGCTGGTATACCTAAAGGTACAATAATAACTTTGGGGTTAAACCCGATTTTAGATTCGAGTTTCGAGATCACTTTTAGAGTTCTCGGAAGATTACGCAGAGCCTTCTTTTTTTGAGACTTATTGATGGGAACCAAAATTAAATCTGGATCGTTTCACAGTATCACCTGAACTGTATTTTGAAGAGGGGTATCAATATCTAAAACGACATGATCGAAATAAGCAGGATTAGCTTTTCCTTTGAGTGACCCTTTATCTTTATCCCAAATCAGTTTACTATTTTCTAGGTCTTCTGAATCTTTGGACTGTGTGGGTATTTTACCTTTGGTGAAGAATTGCCAAAGGTCTGCTTGATCATCACAATCAACGAGAAGGACGCTATATCCCCGACTGAGTAAGACACCCGCTATATGGACGGCTAACGTGGTTTTTCCCACCCCGCCATCGTTATGAGTACAGAGAATAATCAAATTTCCGCTTCTCCCCGGCTCATGCACAGACTAGATTATCCCAATTATAGCGGGAAAGATGGTGCGATCGCACTTCTGGGCTGTTGGTTTCGGGGGTGCGATCGCCAATCTTTATCTCCCGTTCTCATCCTCTCCCGGCAAAAAATCATCATTTAAAATATCCGCGATCGCGTAGGGACACTCCGCCGGCAATACCTCCAACGGCAACCCCGTCTCGTCCTTCCCCTGTCGTCGTGTCCGGGGATACGCCCACAAAATCGCCTCCGGTAAGTAATTCTTCAAACTCGGCGAATCTTCCAAAATATCTAAAATTCGCGTGCGATGTTCGGTGATACTTCCCGCCCAACTTCCCGTCCGCAACTCCGGTTGAAATTCCCACTTGAGTAAGTGCAATAGCGTCATCGCCAAATTGCTGCGAAGACTGCTGCGTTCCCGCTTACTCATATCCTCAATTTCTTCGAGCAAGTTTTCCCAGTCCACTTGGTCATAATTGCGATCGCGCAATTGTTCCAATGTCTCCTCAATCCAGAGGACGTAATCTTCGCAGTAAAGTGTTGTCAATTGCTGTTTCGATAACGTCATATCCGATGATCGCCGATACGGGGTTTAAGGTTGATTCTGAGTTTCGGAAGTTCGATCGCCCTTTGTGTAAGTTTTGACTTCAGAATAATTCAATATTTTTTGATCTTGAGTGAGTAAGAATGTGTCATAAACTTTGGCTGTGGCAACGATAATTTGATCGGCAGGATCCGAATGAAATCCAGACAATTGACTTGATTGAAGTATAATTGGAAGGCTCAGTTCTAAAATTTGAACTCCCGGATAGCTTAAAGCAAGTTCTAGCCATTCATCGACAGAACAACTAAAACTCAATCGGTTTTTCTCGACTAATTGAGCAACCTCCCAACAAGAAATGATGCTGATCCCCAGACCACTTTTTTGATGGGTTTGAATGCTCTCCTGGTTTTGGGGAGATAACTTGGGGTTTTCATCCACCCACCAAATCCAGATATGAGTGTCTAGAACGATCATAGCAATGCTTCCCAGTCATCTGCTGCGACGGGTTGGTAGGGATCGTCATAGTGAATCACCTTCCCATGCAGGGGTTGATCTTGGCAGGAAGGCTGTCGCGATCGCATATCCTTTTTGACCGTTTTCAAAATGGCTTCAATAATCAGGATACGCTCTTCTATCGATGTACCTTGTATTTTTTTCAGAATTTCTGATTCGATCATTTTTTTGGATGATATAATGGTTGTTTTGAGTGCGATCGCCAATCTTTATCTCCCGTTCTCATCYTCTCCCGGCAAAAAATCATCCTTTAAAATATCCGCGATCGCGTAGGGACACGCCGCCGGAAACACCTCCAATGGTAACTGAGTTTCCGCCCTCGCTTGTTTTCGCGCACTGGCATAACATTCGTCCACGACACTGGCGAGATAATTCTGCCAACTCGGAGAGGATTTTAACGCCCGACGGATACGCCGACGGTGTTCGATAATACTCCCCTCCCAGCTTCCGGTTCGCCATTTCGGTTGAAATTCCCACTTGAGTAAATGCAGCAATACCACCACCAAATTATTCTCAAGGCTGTGGCGTTCCCGCCGTCCCATGTCTTCGATTTCCTCGATTAAATTGTCCCAATCTACGTCATTATAGTGGCGCGATCGCAACTGGGCGATCGTCACTTCCATCCATTGGAGATAGTCTCGATCGTAAAGCTGTTTGATATGGGATGGCGATGGTATCATAATTCTGGTGACTTAATCAAGTTTATTATAGCCTGAAAGATTGGGCTATCGCACTTCTGGGCTGTTGGTTTCGGGGGTGCGATCGCACTTCTGGGCTGTTGGTTTCGGGGGTGCGATCGTACTTCTGGGCTGTTGGTTTCGGGGGTGCGATCGTATCAAAAATTAAACGGGTTGAAAAAGCGATCACAAAATTTTCCCGATCAATCTAACCATTGGCCATGAAGTGGTTAAATGATGCTATCATCGACTACGTTTTATTTGTTTCAATCTCTGTAAAATCTTTTCGGCACAAGCAATCGCTTTTTCCTCTGTCATACAGTCTTTTGCTTGAACCCTTTCAACATAAACTCCTTCTCCATGAAGCATCTCAGTTCTTTCATGAGCTTTTGCTGGTGACTCTGTGTGGAAAGTATCTCCATCTACTTCAACAATCATAAAAACACCTTCTCGAACAATAACGAAATCAGGTTCAATTCTTTTTCTATTACAACCTCCTCGAACAAACACTGGTAGAGGAGCAAAGGTAATTTCTTGGGTTTGTAATGCTTTATATAAATTGATCTCAGGAGGAGAACGAAATAAAAGACCATCACATTTTCGCGAAGCTATGTTGTCTGACCTGACGCGACCTTGATTGTTGATTTTACCGGATTCACCAAATAACCATTGCCAAGCATCTTTTCTCCATTCGGGTTTGCTCTCAAGCTTTGGTGTAATTGTTACACCATTAACATTCTCATTAAAAGTCCGATTGACAATATCCTTGACGACAACGTGTATTTTTGATTCATAATCACCTATATTAGAACGTTCTTTAAATTTTCCATATATGTATAGCGGGACTTCTAGCTTGAGAATTTTTTCTTGTGATTTATTGTTGAGTTCGATATATGGATCAGAATCTACAAGAATGGCAACAATGTCCGTATCGCCCTCGTTTGCAAACGTTATAGCTACGACTCTAATTAACTCATCTATCTGGTATTCTAATTTTAGAGATGCCGGAATTATGCTGGACTTTTCACACGGAATATATTGAAAAATTGGTCGGCTTGATATATATTCTTGTGGGAGTAGCTTGCATCCATCAAGCATCAAATATTTATTGTAAATTTCAAGGATTTTTTGAACTTCATCAAAATGTCTGACGATGGGATGCAAGGTTTCACACAAGAAGTTTAGGAAATAACTGCTATCCTGATAATCATTTAGCCTGAAACGATCATCGTAGAATATCCAGTCATTTTCCCAATCATCATTGTTTATACGATGCTGCCAAATATCACTTTGTGCATTCTCAAAACGAGAATCTGTTGAGGGTAAATTTTCGAGGGTATAAAGCCGGTTCAAGAAGTCTATTTCAGGTAATCTGCCGTGCCAAGAATATTGTTCCCAATCAACGTTTTCAACAATATCGCGACGAGTAATCTCTGTAATTTCCATTTCTTTTTAACCAAATTTTGATGCCGAGACCTTAGTTGATTTTCTGACCCTGGGCGCAGGAGCGCCCCGCAGCATCCCTTCTGTACTCAAATCTTCATCAATTTCTTCCCAATGCAAACCATATCCACCGCCGCAAATCTCCCAAGCATCTCGCTGTTCTGGCGTGGCATGGTATAGCTTAGGATACCAAACTAAAGGGACGGAAATTGCACGGCCATCCATCAAAAAGACTTTTATCGAATCCTCATCAAACGAGACATCTTTCACCGCCGAAGTATTCATGTAAAAACCCCCATAAAATCTATCGGTTGTCTTGTACATTTTCTTCTATTTTACGCAACTCCCTTGCACTGAAACAAATATATCAGAAAATATCCTTAATTGCTGGCATTTCAAGCTACAGCAAACTCGGTCAACTTGCGAGTCTCCGGATCGTGAAACGCCAACACGATATCCTCCTTCGGTACACCCTCCCTCAACAACTCAGTTGCAATGCCCTCCTCCGTCCAATCCTCCTCAATATAAATTTTCTCATTTTTGATCCGAACATACACAGAAGCCGCATTCACTCGCCGATTATTTTTCCAACCTACATTAAACCAAAGATATAGCGGTTCGGTGGATTGGTGAGGTACTTTTTAAAGCCCCTCTCCCTTCTGGGAGAGGGGTTTGGGGTGAGGGCTTTACCTCATGAGTCTGAGAATCGCTATATTGACTTCTTTCATCGTCAAATATCAGGATTTCATCGATGTCTGGATCGGGGATTTGGGATGATAGCTTATCATATTGACTCAGAACGTCTTTGATGATATTTTGATAATGGGCTAATTTATCCATTCTACAATCTCCTCATTTTTAATATCAACAACTAACATAAAAACTTGAAATCTTTGCAAAATTAGTTCGATCGCAACCTGCTTAAAAAAATTTTCATAAATGCTTTGACCAACTGCCAAGTAAACGGGACTTCCAGGATAGGTGACAGAAAGAAAGGTTTGATAAATCAAATATTGACCCAATGCCGTCTCAAATTCGCCCATCGGAGAACGCCCGATAAAACTTTTCACTTCGATGACGATCTGTCGCCCTCCTTTCGTCGCGGAAATCGATTTTTTGCCAGCTAAATCTGCCATCAATTTGACTTCTGCATACTTGATGAAATATGGGTCGAAAGTAATCGTCTACCCGTCCTTGATCCGTGCATTTTTGACAGCATCATGGTAAAGATCCTTCGCTGGCATCGTCTTTCTTTATCACTGTGCAGGGAAGGCGCGATCGCCTCCCCACCATTCTACACCAAAGCCGGGAAGGCGCGATCGCCTCCCCACCATTAGATAAGCTAGTTGCTTAATGCACCAGCCGGGATACCCAAAACATCCTCAATTTTCGGCATTTGCTCAATAGGAATCACCCGACCCTCATCTTCAAACCCAGCAATTTGATCAAAATTCAAATAGCGGTAAAGATCCCCCGCAAACGGGTCGATTTTCTGGGTGATAATCTCCATATATTCCTCAACCGTAGGAATGCGACCCAACAGCGCACAAACCGCCGCCAATTCAGCCGAACCCAGATAAACCTGAGCCCCCTTACCCATACGGTTATTAAAGTTGCGAGTCGAAGTAGAAAATACCGTCGTATTATCTTCCACCCGTGCTTGATTTCCCATACATAGAGAACATCCAGGCATTTCCGTCCGCGCCCCAGCAGCCGCAAAAGTACCATAAACCCCCTCTTCCCGAAGCTGTTGTTCATCCATACGAGTAGGCGGACAAATCCACAGACGCACCTTCACCGGACCCGCACCTTCTAACACCTTAGCAGCAGCGCGATAATGTCCGATATTAGTCATACAAGAACCGATAAACACCTCATCGATTTTGTCACCCGCACACTCAGACATCAGTTTCACATTATCAGGGTCATTAGGTGCCGCCACAATAGGTTCAACGATCTCATCCAAATTGACCTCAAGAATATCCGCATACTCAGCATCTGGGTCAGCTTCCATCAACTCAGGATTAGCTAACCATTGTTCCATTTTAGCAATCCGACGGGTTAAAGTCCGAGCATCCTGATATCCACGAGCAATCATATTCCGCATTAGCGCAACATTCGATCGCAAATACTCAGAAATCGTCTCAGTTCCCAACTTAATCGTACAGCCAGCACAGGAACGTTCCGCAGTAGCATCAGTCAACTCAAAAGCCTGTTCCACCTTCAAATCAGGTAGACCTTCCATCTCCATAATCCGGCCATTGAAGACATTTTGCTTATTCTCCTTACCTGTGGTCAGCTTACCTTGCTGCATCGCCACCCAGGGAATAGCATTAACAATATCGCGCAACGTCACACCCGGCTGTAATTGCCCCTTAAAGCGCACCAAAACCGATTCTGGCATATCCAAAGGCATCGCCCCCAAAGCCGCCGCAAAAGCCACCAAACCCGAACCAGCCGGGAAAGAAATACCCAAGGGGAAACGGGTATGAGAATCGCCACCAGTCCCCACCGTATCGGGTAACAGCATCCGGTTTAGCCAGGAGTGGATGATACCATCTCCCGGACGCAAAGCCACACCGCCACGGGTAGCAAAGAAGTCCGGGAGTTGCTTGTGGGTTTTGATATCCACAGGTTTCGGATAGGCTGCGGTGTGACAGAAACTCTGCATGGTCAGGTCAGCAGAAAACCCTAAACAAGCTAATTCCTTCAATTCATCCCGCGTCATTGGTCCGGTAGTGTCTTGGGAACCTACGGTGGTCATTATCGGTTCGCAGGAGGTACCTGGACGGACTCCGGGGAGTCCGCAGGCTTTCCCAACCATTTTTTGCGCTAGGGTAAAGCCAACTCCGGTATCTTCTGGCATAGCAGGACGGGCGAAAAGTTCACTGGGGGTTAGTCCCATTGCTTCGCGGGTTTTGTCGGTCAGGCTGCGACCAATTAACAAGGGAATTCGACCCCCGGCGCGTACTTCGTCTAGGATAGTTTCCGGTTTTAGGGTGAAGGTGGAAATAACCTCCCCGGCTTCGTTGGTAATTTCGCCTTTGTAGGGGTGAATGGTAATCACGTCCCCGGTTTCTATTTTGCTGACATCACATTCTATCGGGAATGCGCCGGAGTCTTCGGCGGTGTTGAAGAAAATGGGGGCGATTTTTCCACCTAGGATATAGCCTCCCCGCCGTTTGTTGGGTACAAAGGGGATATCTTCCCCAATATGCCACAGGACTGAGTTAATGGCAGATTTGCGGGATGAACCAGTCCCCACTACATCCCCAACATAAGCTACAGGATAGCCTTTTTGTTTGAGTTGGGCGATGGTTTGTATACCTTCGGGCATCCTTGACTCTAGCATGGCTAGGGCGTGCAGGGGGATGTCTGGTCGGGTGGTGGCGTGGGKGGCGGGAGAAAGGTCGTCGGTGTTGGTTTCCCCAGGGACTTKGAAGACGGTGACGGTTATGGCTTTGGGGACTTTCGGGTTGCGAATGAACCAGGCGGCGTTAGCCCAAGCGTCTAGGACTTGTTTGGCGTAAGGGTTGATATCTGACAGGGCTAGAATGTCGTTGAATGCGTCAAATACTAGGGTGATTTTGCTTAGGGCGTTGGCGGCTTCGCTGGCAATATTGGAGTCGGAAGACTTGAGGAAACTTACCAGGGATTGCACGTTATACCCCCCTACCATTGTACCTAGTAGGTCGATCGCTCCTTGGGGACAGATGAGGGGACTGCTGATTTCCCGTTTGGCGATCGCTGTCAGAAATCCCGCTTTCACATAAGCCGCTTCATCTACTCCGGGGGGAATGCGATCGCGCAATAGTTCCATCAGAAACTCTTTTTCCCCCGACGGTGGGTTTTTCAGCAGTTCGCACAGTTCTGAGGTTTGCTCCGCAGTTAGGGGTAATGGGGGAATTCCCTGTTGGGCGCGTTCGGCGGCCTGTTGACGATACGCTTCTATCATTCTTCTGTTCTCCTTGTCGTTTGATTATTTTATGCTACCTAGAATCCATCAAAAATGGCTAGATAATTGACCCATTATCCTTCTGATTCCATCTCATGGTTTCCCCCTCCCCCCTTTGACCATCAATAATTTCATTTTACCGCTGGGCTCCATTGGAAACTAGATTAGCCACATAATATCGAGTCACATAAAACTGTATTTTAGGCAACATTTCCCTATTTCGGCTGCCTCCACTTCTCATCACCTTCTTGGTCCGGTGATTTTCAGCAGCAGAAAATACCCTACAAATTGCCGAGAAGAATTTGCCTGAACCGGAAGCTGCCACTACAATTTATGAACGCTAGTAGACTAATATTATACTACAATTACCGCCCAGATTATCTGTATATTAACTTTGATTATATAGATTGGCTATTGATCCCCAATCTGTTAAAATTTAGTAAATTTGTCTAACTATCTAGGTGTATTTGCTAGAAAAATAGTAAAATTATAGTGTAATATAGGAAGCATTAGACTACATGGGCATCTGCTCGGTAATCACAAGCTATTACGGTTGCAGTTGTTGATTCAATAATTTTCAGGACTCCCAAAGTGGCTGGCCAACATCAAAAAGCGTGTCAAGATCAATTTATAGACCCCAAGGGACAGAGCGATCGCCATCACACAGAATTTTCCTCGGAGAGTGAGAAAGTGTCACAAACCCCTCAAAAAATTATGTCAATGCTGGTCGAGTCTCTACCTCAACCAGCCATGGTGAGTGACGGTGATGGCATCATTATCTATTGTAACACAGCTTTGCTAGAAATATGGCAGGGGTCAAGAGAAAATCTCATCGGACATCAAGAATCCTTCATTTATACATCAATTAACCATTATCAGCAGATTCGGGAACAGTTTGAGCAAGGCAATGTCATAGACTCGGTGGAAATTCAAATCCGCCTGTCAGATCGGCGGACTGCTTGGGTATGCCTATCTATGCGATCGCTACCTTTAACCCCTGAACCCGTAATTCTGACAATTTTCTCACACATTAACACTCATCTAAGCCGCCCCAACCAAAAGCAGCTAGACAATGAGGCTAGTTATCAAGCCGCCGTCGCCAAATTTGGACAAATTGCTCTCACCAGCCCTGACCTTGACTCTCTGATCGGGAAATTGATTACTCAGGTCAAGGAAACATTAAAAATTAATCGCTGCATGGTTTTGGAATTACTACCCAATCATCAGGCTTTTTTACTACGTTCGGGTATCGGTTGGCGACCAGGGCTAGTGGGGTCTGCTCAAATTACTGCCTCCCCTAATTCCCAGGCGGGTTACACTCTCCAACAGGGTGAAGCCGTCATCGTTCAGGATCTGCGAGTAGAAACTCGTTTCCCTGGAACCCCTCTGCTACACAACCACAAAATTGTCAGCGGTTTGAGTGTGATTATTCCCGGACCCAAAGGGGCTAACTCCAAGCCTTGGGGGGTGTTGAGTGTACATACCCGCCGACCTCATAACTTTACCTTAAATGAAGTACATTTTTTAGAGGCGATCGCTCACATTCTCGCCACGGCGATCGAGAGACAGCGGGCTGATGAACGGCTACAATTGATGGAACGAGCCATAAACAGCAGTCGCAATGGCATTATTATTACCGATGCTACCGACTCAGACAACCGGGTGATTTTTGCTAACTCAGGCTTTGAGAAAATTACCGGATATTCTCGCCATCAGGTCATTGGTCGCAATTGTCGATTTCTTCAGGGTAAAGACAGTGACCCCAAAGCCTTGGCGGAGTTACGAAATGCCATTGAACAGGGCAGAGAATGTAATATTGAATTACAAAACTATCGCCCAGACGGTAGCAGTTTTTGGAATGAATTGTCAATTTCTCCCGTCTACAACAGTCAAGGCTTTCTCACCCATTTTATAGGCATTCAAACCGATATTAGCGATCGCAAACAGGCGGAAGTTACCCTATTATCGAAATCCCAAGCCCTGGCGCAGTTTAGCAGCAAACTTAAACAACTACATCGCATTACTACCCGTCTTTATCCTAGCCTAGAAGACAGGTTTCAAGACTATCTACAGACCGGATGTGAATTGCTGCAAATGTCAACAGGTTTAATTGGTAAAATCTCCGCCGGAGTCTATAGCTTAGAATTTGTTTATCCTCACTCCGACTTATTTACCATCGGTCAAACTGCGAACATCGCCGACACCTTTTGTGCTAAACCATATCACACTCAGGAAACCGTTACCCAAACCCAAGTCGGTCTTGACCCGGAATGGAGTCAAGTCCAAGCCTACCAGACACTTACATTAGAATCTTATATCGGTACTCCCATTTGGGTAGGCGATCGCATTTATGGGGTACTGAGTTTTGTTCACCAACCACAGAGAACTGTACCCTTTAAATCAGAAGATCGCGAAATTATTGAATTGATGGCACAGGGTTTAGGAGACTTCCTCGCCGCCCAAGAAATTGAACAGCGACAACGAGAAGCTGAACAAGCCTTGCGAGAAAGTGAAGAACGCTATCGGATGTTAGTAGAACTCTCCCCCGACACCATTGCTATTTACTGCGATGACCAAATTGTTTATATTAACCGCGCCGGGTGGCAATTGTTCGGGGCTGAAAAACCCGAAGATATCATCGGTCGTTCCATTTATGATTTTCTCGATTATGACCAGACCGCAGTTATTCTCAACCAAAAATTACCCGGAGAGTCACACCGTCAATCTGTGGGTCTTTTTGAACAACAATTAATCCGCTTAGATGCCAAAATGATTGATGTGGAAATTGCCGGAATTCCCACTAATTATCATGGTCGTGATGCCATTCAAATCATTATCCGCGATATTAGCGATCGCAAACAAGCCCAAGCCCAACTACTCCACGCCGCCTTTTATGACCCTTTAACTGAACTCCCTAACCGCAGTTTATTTAACCAAAAACTCTCCGAAGCCTTACGGCGTTCTAAACAGGATTCTAATTATCAATTTGCGGTTCTATTTTTGGATCTAGATCGCTTCAAAGTTGTCAACGACAGTTTAGGTCATATCATCGGTGATTTCTTGCTCATAGAAATTGCTCATCGCCTAGAAGTCTGTGTTACCAACCCTGGGGATACCATCGCCAGATTAGGGGGGGATGAGTTTACCATTTTGATAGATCACATTTCCGACCCCCAACAAGCCTTAGAATTAGCCGGAAAAATTCATCAAGAACTCAGCCAGCCTTTCTATATCCAAGGTCATGAAATTTTTACCACTGCTAGTATTGGTATTGTACCCAGTCGCGGATACGCCTTGAAAAAATCAGCAGACACCGACAACTATCACTGTTTATTATACAACAATCCTGAAGATTTTCTCCGGGATGCAGATATCGCTATGTATCATGCTAAAGAACAGGGAAAGGCGCGATCAGAAGTTTTTGATTTATCAATGCACACCCAAACCCTCGCCCTTCTGCAATTAGAAACTGATTTGCGTAAAGCCATATTTGGATATCAGCAACTTAATCTTACACCCCATCACATCTCTAGCTCAGAGTCCAACCCGTTAGCCTCAGCCATCTCTGATGTATCTGTCATGCCTAATCAACTCCCCAGTTTAAATGACTTTATCATTCACTATCAGCCAATTGTCTGTTTAATTACTGGTAGGATAGTCGGTTTTGAAGCCTTGGTGCGATGGAGACATCCCCGCCGAGGATTAGTGTCACCTGCTGAATTTATCCCCGTAGCTGAAGAGACCGGATTAATTGTTCCTTTAGGCGCTTGGGTCTTAGAAGAATCCTGCCGTCAGCTTAGTAGTTGGAAACAACAACTTCAAAGCTGGGATAGGTCTCCCCAATCCGTTTATTCTACCTTAACTATCAGTGTCAATTTGTCTGGTAAGCAACTCAATCAGCTTAATTTTATAGAACAAATTGATGCTATCTTAGCCAGAACTAATTGCGACCCGAAAAGCATCAAACTGGAAATTACCGAAAGTATGTTAGTTGAGAACTTCGAGACGGCTTTGATTGCTTTAGCACAACTAAAAGCACGCAAAATTCACCTAGCTATTGATGATTTTGGGACGGGATACTCCTCTTTGAGTTATCTGCATCAATTACCACTTAAAAGTTTGAAAATCGACCAATCATTTGTACAGCGATTACAGGAAGAACCAAGTCATTATATCGATAAATACAATCAGCCTCAGCAAATTATCAAGGCTATTATTTCCCTCGCTCATAACTTGGGGCTAGAAGTTACCGCCGAAGGTATTGAGACTCGACAACAGATGCAGTTTTTGCACCATCTTGGCTGTGATTATGGTCAGGGTTATTTGTTTTCTAAACCTTTACCTGCTGAAGAAGCTACTCAATTGATGCTTAACTCTGCGATCGCATATTCTAGCGAAAAATCACGCTTCTTTTACGGTTAATTTACCCTCCGTTGATGATGGTCTACAACCGTGAAGATACTCATCAAAATCCTGCCCATAACATAAGTTTTGCTAATTTGTCTGGGGAGATAAATTTGAATCGCAAAATATTGTTAAGAATTGTTACGATTTTGTTGAAAATCCCTCGCAAATAGTTGACGAGATTATAGGGGTTGTGGTATCCTCAAATAAATCGCACTCAAGGGGTTACTATGCCTTGATTCAAAAACAGAGGCTACAACCCGCATTCTATCGCCCAAAAATTTATTCTCTGACCAAAATATTAAATTTGCGATTCACGAGTTTTTGGGTAAAATCAGAAGGCCTTTTTTAGAGGTGTTGACAAAAACGACATTTTGTGCGTAGACGTTTTCCGGGTAGTTCAACTTCAGGGTTGACGGTAATAAATAATAATTTGTTTTCTAAGGCTTTACCTGCTGAAGAAGCTACTCAATTGATGCTTAACTCTGCGATCGCATATTCTAGCGAAAAATCACGCTTCTTTTACGGTTAATTTACCCTCCGTTGATGATGGTCTACAACCGTGAAGATACTCATCAAAATCCTGCCCATAACATAAGTTTTGCTAATTTGTCTGGGGAGATAAATTTGAATCGCAAAATATTGTTAAGAATTGTTACGATTTTGTTGAAAATCCCTCGCAAATAGTTGACGAGATTATAGGGGTTGTGGTATCCTCAAATAAATCGCACCCAAGGGGTTACTATGCCTTGATTCAAAAACAGAGGCTACAACCCGCATTCTATCGCCCAAAAATTTATTCTCTGACCAAAATATTAAATTTGCGATTCACGAGTTTTTGGGTAAAATCAGGGGGCTATTTTTGGGGGTCTTGACAAAAACGACATTTTGTGCAGTAGTAGCTTCCCCGGATAGTTGAACTTTAGCGTTGACTGTAATAATAATTAGTTTCCTGACGATCGCCATTAGCAACCATACCCAAAATGGGGACTCCAGCCATTTCCAACTCTCGCATAGCCAGACCAAAAGCTGATCGATCAGTTTTTCCCAACCCCACCACCATCATCAACCCATTGGTGTGGGAAGCCAGCAAATTAGCGTCAGCTAAACCCAACAGGGGAGCAGTATCATAGACAACTAAATCAAACTGTTGTCGAAGTTCAGCCATAACTTGCTGCATTCGCGCGGAAGCCAGCATTCGAGTCGGGTCAACTGGTAAAGGACCAGAAGTTAAAACAAACAGATTTTCGTCCGATGGCGATCGCCTAATCAAACTCTCGATCTCCATATTACCAGCGATCGCATCACTGAGACCCTGTAAATTAGACACCCCCAACATCGAATGAATACGGGGGTTACGCAAATCAGCATCTACCAATAACACCCGCTGACCCATCGCCGCCGCCCCAATCGCTAAATTTAGGGCTACAGTAGACTTACCATCTGCAGGTCGTGCGGAACTAATCACACAGGAGTTGATTGGTGATTCCGTAGCCAATTGGCGTAAATTAGCCGTAAGTGATCGGAAAGCCTCGTGAAACACAGAACAGGGGACCATCGACAAATTTGGTAAAACATCGCTCTCCCCAGTCAAGCGAGAATTAGCCGGAAGCATCAAAGCATCATCGCTGGCTGGAATTACCCCTAACAGGGGAATGGGAGTATTCTCGGCTATTTCTTCGCTGTTGTGGAACACATTATTAAGGCGATCGACCAATTGAGCTATAATCATTCCCAGGCCTAAACCCGCTAATCCTCCCCAAGCCAGATTTAGGGGAATATTCGGCGAAACCGTCTCTAGTTGTCCGGCTGGTAGGCGAGGAATCATCGGGGGGGCGATTAATTGCCAGGATCTAATAGGCGGTTCTATAGTTAATTCTAGTTCCGCCTGGCGATCCGATAAGCCATTTAGTCGGGTGGTAGCGGTTTCTAGATCCTGATTTAAGTCCTTGTAGCGCCGGATGACTTCCGGTAAACTTTGAGAGTATTCTTGTAAACTGGTCGCTGCTGTTTGTAAAACGCGATCGCGTACCTGTAGCATTTCTATCTGATGGGCTGTTACCATCATCTGCTGAATTAATCCCATTCGCAGCGAGTCTTGGTGGCTTAAAATACTGGGGTCTACGGTAGTTAAATCTTGACCCAAAACCCGCACCGCCTCTTCTTGGAGTAATGGTAATAAATGATTGCGTTGGTCTAACAAAGATTGAATTTGTGGGGATGTTTCCTTAAACCTAGCCGACTCTACAGCTACCTCTGTTTCCACAGCCAAGAGTTTTTGTAGTAGGGTTTGATAGCGAGGAGAATTTGTTAAAGCCGAAGCCATCATCGCCTGTTGGGGGTCCAGTCCTAGCTGTTGTTGTAGAGTTAAATACCGAGAATTTTCCTCTTGGAGTTGGGTTTGGGTTTGTAGTCTTTCCGTTTCTATCATCCCTAAGCGATCGCTTATTTGACGACTGGTAACTTCCGGCGTAATCATCAGATGTTCCTGCTGAAGATTCACAATTTCTCGTTTGAGGTTATTTACCTGGGTCACTAGGGGATTAATTTTCTGGTTAATCATCTCCAGCTTTTGGCTAGTTTCCGACGGACGTTGTAACCCCCGATGATATTCCAGATATCCCGAAGCGATCGCCTCCAGAATAAACTTAATCTTTTGCGGTTCACTATCTTGGTAACTCACCTCTAAAATCTTAGTACCCTCTAGCATTTGCAATTCCAAGGGACTCCCAGAGTTATCATTAAATAGAAACCGATAATCAACTTCCGGGTAGCGACTTTGAATATTCTCCAAAATATCAGCCATCACCTGGGGACTTTTTAGCATTTTCAACTGAGATGCTTCGTCTAACCCCCCCAGTTCATCTGAGGAACTTATTAACAGTTGAAACGTCCCTCTATACTCAGGTAATTGTTCAACCGTCCACCAATAAACCCCCGTTACTGTTGTCGCAGCCACACCCAAAACCACCAACCACCGACGAAAAAACAGATCCGCAATTTTCCCAAATATTCCCCTCTGTTTAGCCGTCATTATCTCAACATTTCTCGCTTCCAAATCTCCCGGATACCAGGGGGAAAATTCCATCCCTCCCCTAGGTGAACTCCGAGTATAAATCATCGATAACTGAGAACGTCTAGCCTTCTTCATGATGCTACTTTAACCTTTACTATTTAGGTGCGCTAACTAATTATAAAATGAGTTTTTCACAGTCTGAAAAACCCAGCCCTAAAAGATACTTATAAACCGCAGAAAACCCAAAACATTATTAATCGGACTTAAAGTATTGACAACCGTACCCACACCCTCCCGAAAAGCCGCACCCCCTGAACGGTTCACCATAACTACATCGTTATTTCTCAGAACCGGATTATTAGCCTCATTCACATCATCCGATAGATTAACCGAGATCACCCTTCGAGAAACAGTCCCATCCGGAGATATACGGATTAGTTCTACCCCATTGGAGTCAGCCTGACCCCGTTTCAAACCCCCCGCCGCCAGAATCACCTGATTTAGGGAACTATTAGGCGGCACCGTAATTGTCCCCGGCTGTAGAACCTCCCCCACCACACTAACACGCATTATACCCGGAGAAAAACTAGCTGTTGCCACATTACCAGAAACTGTAGCATCTACAGCCTGGGCTTTAGGCACAATAATTGTATCCCCTCCCTGTAAAGTAATATCCTCCTGGAGATCCCCCTCTTGTAGAAGTTGCCATAGGTCAACTATAACAGTTTGTTCCGTCCCGGTGCGACTAATGCGCCGCACCCGAATTTGTCGAATATCTGCTTCCGGCGTAATTCCTCCCGCCACTTTAATAGCCCTGGTGACTGTAAACACCCCAACCAAATCAACTCCAGCTATACCTCGCAACTCCGATACATTTTCCCCCTCAGTCGCAGCCATGGTGTCAATGCTAAGGATATGGGTTCCCGGTCGGTTCACCTCCCCCACCACCGCCACATTAATCGGTCCGTCAGCATTACTAGCAAAATTAGCACTAGATAACTGACGCGCTTCGTGGCGATTAATATTTGTAACAGTCGGAATATATATCCTATCTCCATCTCTCAGGGCTAGATCTTGACTCAGATCACCATTTTGGAGAAGTTCCCACAAATCAAGATTAACAATAGTCTCCTCACCTCCCACCCCAGGACGACGGATTTTTACCTGGCGAATATCGGCGCTAGTAGTTATTCCCCCAGCCATTCGCAAAACCCCCGTTACTGTAGCAGCACTAGAAACACCCCCCATATTTTGCGGCTGGGAATTACCCGATACTGTATAAGAACCGGGTCTTTTAACTTCTCCGGCGATCGCCACTTGAACAGGTCTCCTCTCCCATAATTTTACCGTGATCAGTGGTCTTTGTAAATATTCCCCATATCGTTCTTTTAGCAGGTCAGAAACTTGCTCTATCGTCATTCCCTGAACCGCCACTCTCCCAATTAACGGGAGGTTTAAAGTTCCATCTACTGACACCTGATGACGGCCTCTTTCCCCACTATATTCCGGCACATTAAAAATATCAATTTCTATGCTATCACCCGACCCTAAAATATATTCCCCAGATAACACAGGAGACAAATTACTAGACCCATTATTATTAGACCCATTATTAATTGTCGGCATGGGTGGCGGTGGTAAAAACTGCCCCCAAGCTGGGAGAGGCATCAACAGCAAGGTTAAACAAACACCGGAGACTTTGAACAGGAAAAAATAGAGGTTTTCGGTTTTATAAATAAACCCGTTTTTGAGGATTTTATGTTTGATGATATTGTGCATTTAAAATTATCCGCCTATTTTCAGAATCGCCGAATTGTGTTATAAATATATTTTGTGATTGACAGTTGCCGGGATTCATGGAACAATTGAACACAGATGTTTTAGTAGTTGGTGGAGGTACAGGGGGAACCGCCGCCGCCCTCCAGAGTGCCCGTCGTGGCGCTCATACTATTTTAGTCAGTGAATTTTCCTGGTTAGGAGGAATGTTAACCTCCGCCGGAGTAGCTGCACCAGACGGTAACGAATTAGTAGCCTTTCAGACAGGTTTATGGGGTGCTTTTTTAAGAGAACTTAGACAAAAACAACCCACTGGTTTAGACTGGGGATGGGTTAGCTTTTTTAATTATGACCCCCGCATAGGGGCGCAAATTTGGTCAGACTGGGTAAAATCCCCAAAAAATCTACATTGGATTTCTGGATATGCACCCCTAGAAGTATTGCGGAAAGGCGATCGCATTACTGGGGTCAGATTCAAAGATTTTACCATTAATGCCCAAGTTACCATTGATGCCACAGAATTAGGGGATATTTTAGCTCAAGCTGAAATTCCCTATCGCTGGGGTTGGGAATGGCAACAGCAATGGCTTGAACCTAGCGCTCCCATTAAACGTAACCAATTTACGGATAATTGTCCAGTACAAGATCCCACCTGGGTAGTCTTATTACAAGATTTTGGCACAGAAGCCCCAGCCATTAAACCTACCCCAGAAGCAGATTTTAGCAAATTTCAGGGGGCTTGGGATGGTTACGACCCCCAACAATTCCTCAACTATGGTCGCCTACCTGGGGGGTTAATTATGATTAACTGGCCCCATAAAGGTAATGATTACGGAGTAGGATTAAATCGTTTGATGGCTTCAGCCCCACAAAAACAGGCATTCTGGCGGGAAAGTCTACAGCATAGTTTAAATTTCGCCGCCTTTATTCAACAGCACCTAGGAAGGCGCTACGGCTTGGCTGAGAACATATTTCCCCATACTCTATCAGCTTGGAAAACTGACCTAGGCTTAACTCCTCAGCAACTGGGCGCTTTTGCTATTCACCCCTACTACCGCGAAAGTCGCCGCCTGTGTGGAGTCCAAACTATTACAGAAAATCATATTTTACCTATCTCAGAAGGTCGCGTCGCCCCCTTACCTATAGACCACAATGGACAATGTGAGGCGATCGCCATTGGTAATTATCCCAATGATCATCACTACAGCGCCGGGTTACTACCAGTTAAACTTAAACTACTGCGCTGGGGAGGTCGCTGGACCGGAAGCCCCTTTACTATCCCCTATAGTGCCCTAATTCCAGAAACTACAGAAGGCTTAATTGTCGCTGAGAAAAATATTTCCGTTTCCCATATCGCTAATGGCGCTACCCGTCTACAACCTGTGGTTTTGGGTATCGGACAGGCGGCGGGAATGGCTGCGGCTTTATCTGTCCAACAGCGCATATCTCCCCGAATGCTATCAGTGCGATCGCTTCAACAAGCACTATTAACTGACCCCATAGCCCCCGCCGCCATTATTCCCCTGTTTAACCTTACAGGCGATCGCCCCGATTGGCTAAAATGGCAGCAATACTATTTAGACCACCCACAAGCCTATCCCATAACTGGCGAAATTCCCCAACCCTCCCCCAACCCTCCCCAATTCATATCACCCTCACTATCTGAATTTAGCGGACAATTTCACCGCCACCCAGACCAAGAATATACCCTCACCCTCTCTCAACCTCACTCACTCCTCGGTCAGGTCTGGAGTCTCGTCACCCTCCACCCACACATCAATCAACAATTACAAACCATCCCTACCGCTACCCCCATCACTGTTTGCGGACGACACAACTCCGCCGGTCGCTGGCTACTCGTCGAAGTCATCAAAGAGTTATGTTAAGTTTTGTAACAAAAAAAATCGCCTTTTATGACTGGGGGGTTGACAAAAGCGATATCCCCGTGGTAGTCTATATAATAATAGGAATATTGACATTTTTTTAAAAAGTTAACAGACTTATATTGTAACCTATACTTTTTTCATATTATCATGACTGTCCGAGAGCTGTCAACCCCTAGCCGTAGATGTCAGCGCCACCAGTACCGTAGGGGTGAACAAAAAAATTATCAGATTATCCTGATATAGGCTTATTAGATTGGTATCAGGAAATGGACGCTTTAATACGGACATTTCCATGAAACTCAACCCTACTTTTGGCTTTTCTATGTTGCTGTTGTTAGGCATTGCCAGTCCCGCGAAAGCGATGGAACTAGCCCCAACCACACAGCAATTAGAATCGATGACTAATCAATATATGCTATCAGCGCAAACGGAGCATCATGGCTCCCGCAGTCCCTGGCAAGGAACACCCCGACGGGGATTTGCTGAGACATTCGAGCAAACATCTCCATCAGAATCCCTGTTTCCCCATCGTGGCAGTGGCAGAGCTAATCAATGACTGATGATTCCGGTAGGAAAATCCCCTTCTAGTGTCATGTTTTAGCCCCAATAAATTTTAGAACATAAATCCGAGTATTTGTCAACAAATACAACCAATCTATAAAGACCACAACTGCCGAACATTTCCATGAGTTTATGGATGTTGGGCGGTTTTGTGTGTATAATAAGCATATCTAAACTAAACTAATCTCAATTGGAAAGCCCTGAGTGCCGAGGGTGCGTCCAAACTACTATATTACCAATTGAGGGAAGGCCAGGTCAGTTGTCTAATAAAATAGGTTGCGCCCGGTCATAATTCCCCGTGGCAAACCCATACTAGCATCAGGGATAGAAACTGCGCGGTCTCCAGTCGTTTATTTATTTACTCAGCAATAGCTCTGGGTAAGATAACCCATTCTCACTAATGGGGATAATACCATTCATCTCATATATTATTTATGAAATTCCAGGGATTGTCATGAAAAAAGATACAGATCTGATCAAAAGCCTTAGCCCCAGTGGCATGGATCAGATCATGCTTTATTTGGCTTTTAGCGCCATGAGAACCAGTGGGCATAGACATGGGGCATTTTTAGATGCGGCGGCAACTGCCGCTAAATGTGCTATCTATACAACTTATATGGAGCAGGGTGAAAACCTCCGCATGACCGGACACCTACATCATATTGAACCCAAACGGGTGAAAGTGATTGTTGAGGAAGTCCGGGAAGCACTGACCGAAGGGAAGCTCTTAAAAATGTTGGGTTCTACGGAACCTCGCTATCTGATTCAGTTTCCCTATGTGTGGCTAGAGCAGTACCCTTGGCAACCGGGAAAAGCCAGAGTCCCGGGTAGCAGTTTAACTCAAGAAGAAAAACGGGTAATTGAAAGTCGTTTACCCAAGTATTTACCCGATGCTCAATTGATCAACTCTTTTCAGTTTATGGAATTGATTGAGTTTCTCCATAGACGTTCTCAAGAAGACATCGAACCTAGTAGACGGATGCCATTAAGTGAAGCCTTAACAGAACATATTAAGCGACGCTTGATCTACTCTGGGACAGTCACTAAAATAGATTCTCCTTGGGGGATGCCTTTCTATGCTCTGACCCGCGCTTCCTATTCTCCCGAAGATCAGGAAGAACGCACCTATATTATGGTGGAAGATACCGCTAGGTATTTCCGTTTAATGAGGGACTGGGCGGAACGTCAGCCCAAGGTAATGCGGGTTTTGGAGGAATTGGATATTCCCAGCGATCGCATTGAGTCAGCCTTAGAAGAGTTAGATGAGATCATTCGCCAGTGGGCCGATCGCTATCATCAGACCGGAGGTGAAGCCATGGTTCTGCAAATGGTCTTTGGGCCCCAGGAAAGCGATTAATCTCCCTTTGGTAATCTCTCTGGAAAATACCCGGTTTTTGTGGCTCGCCACAGGGTAGGATGTAACGATGTGAAAGCTATGGCAGAATCGACCATCCATGACCCATGACCAGATAGCCGAACAGCTTCTGGAGTTGGCGGCAAAAGCCGGAGCAGAAGTGGCGGAGGTATTCCGAGCTACGTCCCAAGCTCGCCCCCTCTTTTTTGAAGCTAACCGACTCAAACAAATCGAACGGATTGAATCAGAGGGAATTGTTCTGCGATTGTGGCGCGATGGCTGCCCCGGATTGGCTGTCGCCCACGGTGCAGTTCCCCCTCAAAAATTAGTCGAGCGAGCGATCGCTCTATCAGCCCTTAATCACCCAGAAACCATTACCATAGCCGATGATACTTCCCTAAATCACTATCCGGCGATCGGAAATTCCATCGAACTAGAACAGCTTATGGCCTGGGGAAAAGAGACCATTAGCTGCATTCGAGACATCTACCCAGATATTATCTGCTCAGGAGAATGGGATTGTGAAGTCGAATCAACCCGCCTGATTAATTCCAGAGGTCTTGATTGTAGCCACACCGATACAACCCTCAGCGCTTATTTGGAAACCGAATTAGTCCAGGAAAATGATTTTCTCTACATTTCCGACGGTCAGACTCAACGGGGTAGCCTTGAACCACAGTTATTGAGCCAACGCATTCTCCAGCGCCTGGAATGGGCTAGGGAAAACGCACCCCCCTTGGTTGGGCGCGTCCCCATTTTATTTACCGCCAAAGCCGCAGATATGTTATGGGGTACAGTTTCCGCTGCTCTCAATGGTAAACAAGTCCTAGAACGGTCTTCTCCCTGGAGCGATCGCCTCGGAACCCAAGTTGTGTCTACCTCCCTTACCCTCTCTCAGAAACCCGCCCTAGGGCCGTTTAGCTGCCCCTTTGATGATGAGGGAATCCCCACTCGCCCCATTGTCTTTATTCAAGATGGCATACTCAAGCTATTTTATACTGATTTAACCACTGGGCGCACCCTCGGTAGTGGCACCACAGGGAACGGGTTTCGAGCTGATTTAAATAGTTATCCCATCCCCGGATTATTCAATTTGTTAATTGAACCGGGACGCGACTCTATGCAAGACTTAATTAAACGGCTAGACCACGGTCTAATTATTGATCAGATGTTAGGAGCGGCTGCCGGAATTACCGGGGAATTTTCCGTTAATGTCGATCTGGGATATCGCATTGAAAACGGTCACGTTGTCGGTCGGGTTAAAAATACCATGGTTTCTGGAAATGTCTACACCGCCTTAAAACAAGTGGTTAGTGTCGGAGGAGATGCTAACTGGAATGGTTCTATTTATACTCCATCTGTTATTGTCGAAGGGTTATCCGTTACCGCCAGCAGTTAATTGCAACAGTCCATTAACGCCAGTTTTTCTCAGCCTGGTCTAACACATAGGCGGCGACCTGTTTGATTTCTGAGACACTCAGACGGTCAGAATAAGCCGACATATTGCTTTTACCATTAGACACAATTTCTGCGATCGCCTCTATTGAGTCGTAGCCATTGCGTTGGAGAGCCCGCTGTTTCAGATTTTTACCCCGCCTAATAATGTTACCACCCCCAGCATGACAGCCCACACAGTGGACGCTAAAAATCTCAGCCCCCTGATCAAAATTCAGATTATCTGCGATCGCCATAGGTGTTAAACACCCCCACAATAGGCTAACACTCACCAGTAAAATACTTAATAGATTTCTCATGATCATCAATTTCGGTTAATCGCCTTCTACTATTACTTCGACTTACTTCGACTTATTTGGACTTGGTTCGAGATATATTATAAGCCGGAATCGTAATCCTGAACTCTGTACCTTGACCAGGTTCCGAACAACAATTGATTTTACCTTGATGCTTTTCTACCACAATTTGATAGCTGATCGACAAACCCAAACCTGTACCTAATCCTACAGGTTTAGTCGTAAAGAAAGGATCGAAAATACTAGCTTGAATGTTTGAGGGGATTCCTGGACCATTATCAGATATAGAAATTTCCAAGCAATCTTGACCATTATTTACATCATAAATTAAAGCAGTCTTAATCCTGATTTCCGGTGAAAAATCCTCCTCTGGATGCTGTTTCACATGAAATTCCAGAGCATCTATGGCATTACTTAGTAAATTCATAAACACCTGATTAAGTAATCCCGCATAGCATTCTATAGGCGGAATATTACCATAATTTTTAACTACTTCAATAGTAGGATGATGAGGTCTAGGCTTCAGACGATGTTGCAGAATTAACAGAGTGCTATCAATACCCTCATGAATATCAACCGATTTGCGATCGGCTTGCTCCAGACGGGAAAAATTCCGCAGAGATAACACCAGTTGGCGAATTCTTTGGGAGCCTATCTGCATTGATGCCAGAATTTTCGGTAAATCTTCCTGAAGAAAATCTAGTTCGATTTCCGTTTCATAGTTTTCAATCTCCGGGTGTCTTTGGGGATAGTATTTATGGTAAAGGAGAATGAGTTGAAGTAAACTTTCGCTATACTCACTCACATAGCTTAAATTCCCAAAAATAAAGTTAATCGGATTATTAATTTCGTGGGCGACTCCAGCCACTAACTGACCCAAGCCTGACATCTTTTCAGTTTGAATAAGTTGGCTTTGCGTGCGTTTCAGTTCATCCAGAGTCTTTTCTAACTGTTCGGTTTTCGCTTGTTCATTATCTAAAGACTGTTTGAGTTGAATCGTCCGCTGCTGTACCTGTTGTTCTAGGGTACTGTTTAAGTCTTGAACCTCTCTATACAACAGATATTGTTGAATTGCCATCGAAAAATGTTTCCCTAATGCTTGACCTAAGCTAATCTCATCCGCTGTCCAAGGTTGGGATTGACCTTGTTTGAACTCCCGCCACACTTCAAATGATTGTCTGGGCATCATTTGTTTTAAACTAGGATCAAAGCGTCCCGCCCAGATGGTTTCTGTGTCAATTTCATCACGAAAAATAGTCAGACATCCTAGGTTATTATGGCGGTATTTAATCGGAAACACTAACAAACCCCGAATGGCGGTAGATTTAAAAGCTGGGGTAAAAATTCGCAGTTGGGGTTCTTTATATAAATCCGTAATTGCCCAAATATTTCCGCCACTACCATCAAGCGATCGCTTCGCGCTGTTACTGTTACACTTAAACCCCTCCCTCAGCCACTTTTGCCAGAGGGGATGTTCTTCCATGATTGATTTGGTTTCCCATGAAGGCATCGTCGGCTGTTCACCACAATAAAATACCTCCGGGGTCTTTTCCGGATGAGATTGGATATATAGTCGCCCTCCTGAACCCTCAAAGTCCTCCACAGCCGCCTCTAAAGCCGCTTGTAACTCAATCGTCGGTTGTTCATGTAACAGAGAAGCTACCTTATTAATAGCAGCTTCTAACATCGCCTGTTTGCGGGTTTGAGCCAGCATATCAGCTTGACCAATGGCAATGGTCATCTGATCGACCACTAATTGCAAAATCTGCAATTCTAATGGCGAAGTTTCCCGTGGTTCAGAATGATGAGAAACCAATAACCCCCACAATTTATTTGATGAGGTTGAAAACTGACCAGATCGCGATTTATCATGATTTTTTCCCCTACTGTACAGAATCGGTACAACCACCGAGGATTGAACTCCCATGGCGGTCAGATAACTGATATGACAAGGATCTACAGATCTCGATTTGATTTCTGTCGTCGGTAGCGGTTCCCCACTTTCTGGACAGTCTAGGGGACTTATACTTATGGTTCCAGAGTGAACATTAACTATGGTTCGCTGTCTAAGTTTTACATAGCGATCGCGTGCCTCTTCCGGAATATCATCGGCCGGAAAATGCAACCCTAGCAGGGACGGGAGGCGATCGTCATAAATCGACTCCGCCACCACTTCACCACTCGCATCTTGATCAAATCTATAGATCATAATCCGGTCTGTTCCTAAAAATGAACGGACTTCCGCCACTGTCGCTTTCAGAATTTCTGGAAGTTCTAGTGATTGCCGAATCCTACTAATGATTCGACGTAGCAAAACTTGATGATCAAGTTGAGATTTAAGGTCTTGTGCAGTGTCCACAGTGTACATAAGTTTCCTGATTGGGGGAGTTCGAGAATCCGGCTAAGATTCCCTCTATTTAGCTACAATGCAAAATTAGGTTTGACTATTTTTAGCAGATATGGGGCTGCTTTCCTGATTTAAAATGGCTGCTCTTTTCAGAACATTGGTGGCTGCTACGATATTTCGATTGTAGTTATTCTAACAAAACTATCGGAGATTCCCATTCAATACCTCCCCTGGGAACTTCATTTTAGCTTAATCCCAATCATGGACAATGGATAACTCATGATTACGGTTATGTTAAGTATTGTAACGAAAAATTAAGTTTTGTTGCGAAAAAATTTTTTTTCTGGGGGGTGCTTGCCTCGGCGGGCGGCTTCTGGTATACTTTTAGATAATGGGAATATTGACATTTTTAATATTTAGGCACAGATTTCTATTATATAACTGTATGTAAGTATATTACCATTAGTTCCCGGTGCTTGTCAATCCCTAAATTAGCAAAACTGATTCCCCGTGAAAATTAAAACGGACTCAATTTCTTGATGGCGCGACCAGCCACATCGCCATAGCGAAGGTCGCCACAAAGGATTTTACTCATCAACTCAGTAGCAGCAGGAACTTTAACCGCCGCCTTATAAGCAATACCAGGGAAACTGTAGAATACACCAGCCAACCGTGAAGCCCAAACCATATCTACACCCCATTCAGTCCGAATAATTTCGGTATATTTTTCCAGGGCGCTTTGGTCTCCACCGATCGCCGCATCGATCGCCTCTGCGGCTTTCACCCCAGTCAAAATAGCCGGGCGGATACCTTCCCCAGAGAGGGGGTCAACAATACTAGCAGCTTCTCCGGCGATGAGAGCATTTTGACCATGAAGGGTGCGATCGCCATCCCAAAGTCGCAGAGGATGTTCAACAATAGGGGAACTAGGATCTAACCCCAACGCTTTCAGATATTGACTCAAATCTTGGCTCAAATTTTTAGGGTCTTTTCCTCGGAAAGTAGCAGCGCTAACCGTGTAACCATCAGCCTTGGGAAACCCCCACAGACTGCCATTTTTCACCATACCAAATTCAAAAGTTGGCACATCTGATAATTGAGTAGCTTCCGTGACCATAGCCAGTCGAGGATTAGACTGTTTGAGGCGCAACCATGAGCCAACAGGTCCTTTTGCGCCATCTGCTGCAATCAGATAGCGACCTGTGAGGGTTTCACCATTAGCAGTAGTTAATTGCCAACTGTCGCCTTTAAACTCAATACCAGTAACTTCTGTATTAGGTTGGAAACTAGCGCCTTGATCTTGAGCCTGCTGCATCAGGAAAGCATCAAAAACATCTCGGCGCACCATCCACATAGGTTTTGATATAGCCGTTTCGGCGGGGTCAGCCAGTTTGAAAGTGTAACGGATTTTATCAACAGTAGTGGATATCGCGGGAGTAAAATCAAAATCAAACCAGGAAGCGATCGCCGGAGACACCCCACCACCACAGGGCTTATTTCGCGGCCAGGAGTTTTTTTCCACCACCAGAGGATTGCGCCCTCGTTTAGCGAGATGATAAGCCGCCGCCCCACCAGCGGGACCTGCTCCGACAATGATACAGTCAAACATAAATTTCAGCCATTAACTTTTGTTTACATCAATGGGGGTGCGGGTGGTTTTGGGGGATTAACCCCCATCAAAATACCTCAGACCGTCATAATATCCTTTTCTTTCGCTTCGAGTAGTTCATCAACCTTAGCTGTGTACTTATCAGTAAGTTTTTGAATCTGGTCTTGAAGATCGCGGGATTCATCCTCAGAGATATCCCCGCTTTTTTCCTGTTTGCGAACCGAGTCGATCGCATCTCGCCGGATATTACGAACCGACACCCGGCCTTCTTCGGCGTATTTTCCCGCCAGTTTCACAAATTCTTGGCGGCGTGCTTCCGTCAGCGGCGGAATATTCAGACGTACAACTGAGCCATCGTTATTAGGTGTCAGTCCCACATCTGACATAGAAATAGCTTTCTCAATGTTGTTTAGAGAATTGCGATCGAAAGGTTGGATAGTAATAGTAGAAGCATCAGGAGTGCTGATACTTGCCAAAGATTTGAGAGGAGTCGGACTCCCGTAGTATTCTACCGTAATCCGGTCTAATAGGGAAGCATTAGCCCGTCCGGTGCGAATCGTATTAAACGATCGCCCCGTAGATTCTAAGGCTTTTTTCATCAAGTTTTCAACATCAGCTAACTTCACAAGAACCTCCGACATAAGTTCCAACAGTGTCACCCACCACAGCCCGGCCAATATTGCCACGCTCAGTCAGGTTAAATACAATAATAGGAAGATTATTTTCTTTGCACAGGGCGATCGCCGTACTATCCATCACCCGTAGGTCATGGGTCAGCACATAGCCATAGGTAAGAGTATTATAGCGACGAGCATCAGGATTAACTGCCGGGTCACAATCATAAATTCCATCTACCTTAGTGGCTTTAAAAATCACCTCGGCATCAATTTCCGCCGCCCGCAGTGCCGCCGTCGTGTCCGTGGTAAAAAACGGATTACCCGAACCCGCCCCAAAAATCACCACCCGGTTTAGTTCCAAATGACGAATAGCTTTGCGTCGGATGTAGGGTTCAGCCACTTCCTGCATAGCGATCGCCGTTTGTACACGAGTTGGCACTCCTATTTGTTCTAGGGAATCTTGTAACGTGATCGCATTCATCACTGTAGCAATCATACCCACATAGTCGGCGGTCGCCCTATCCATTCCCGCAGAAGCTGCTTTCATTCCTCGGAAGATATTACCCCCGCCCACCACAATCGCCACCTGCACCCCTTTATTGACCACATCAGCAACTTCCTGGGCGATTTCCTGAACCACAATCGGGTCTATGCCATATCCCAGGCTACCCATAAGGGCTTCACCGCTGAGTTTCAGTAAGATCCGTTTATATTTTGTCCCCATTTAGATCCCCTATTGACAATGGCTATATCCCATCTACGGATTACGCAGATATAAGGTTCGGTCCCAATTCAAGATACCAGAAAGCTGCTATTGATATCAGGTTTTTTCTGAGAGGGAATCATCCCAGTGAGGTAGACCATCATCTTCGCCATTGAATCGGACTACCAATCGGCGGGGTAGTTTCCGGGGCGATCGCAACACTTGCCAATAATTGAGATACTGCGTTTTTGAGATAGTTGATAGTTACCGCTTCTGGGGATTCCGGGTTATCGTCCAAGCCACCTCGGTAGCGCAAAATTCCCTGGTTATCCAGGACAAAGGCTTCCGGGGTAGTTTCCGCGCCAAAACAGTGAGCCACATCCTGGGTCACATCCCGAATATATGGAAAATTCAGATCATGATCTTGGGCAAAGATTTTCATCTGCTCAAAGCTGTCAGACGGCGATTGTAATGGGTCATTAGCATTAATCCCCACTATAGTCGCTCCCACCGTTTGCAAATAGGTTTGCAGTGCCTTCATTCTGCCTACATAAGATTGAACGTAGGGGCAAGAATTTGACATAAAGATAACGATGACAACCTGAAATTTTTGCAGATACCGGGCTAGGTGGTGAACTTCGTCATCCACCCCAGGTAATTCAAAGTCAGGAGCATAGCTGTTAATCAGAGTACCTTTCATAGCAGTTCAAAGTTTGATCGCTCAAGGTCGATATTATGAACCACCTCTCATTATCGCGCTTACGATTCTGGGAGCAAGTTCCTTGTCGGGGCGCGTGCCGGAGTCAGCCAGGAAAAAGACCAGCCAACTGCTACACGCGCCGGAGGCGGTGCGGAATTTCGGGTCAATGAATCCAACCTTTGGCTAACGCCTGATACCCTACCAGTTTATAGACCAGTTTGGCGGCGGTAAATTCAGAAACTACCGAATCCACAACAGGTGCTAATTCCATTACATCACAGCCAATCACTTCCTGGCATATAAATAACTGTCGCAGAAAGGCAATTAAATCATACCAGGAAAGTCCTCCCGGTTCTGGTGTCCCTACTCCCGGTATGATACTCGGGTCGATACCGTCTAGGTCTATGGTCAGAAATACCCGCCTGGTCTGTATACTGGCGATCGCTTTTTCTATCCAATCGGACCCCCTAGCAATTTCGCGGCCCCAAATTACCTTCATTTCCTGATCTCGAATTAGATCAGCTTCGGCTTTACATAGGCTACGAATCCCTATTTGTACCGTCGGTAAACCCATCTCCACCACCCTACGCATCACACAAGCATGATTGTAGATCGACCCTTCGTATTCGTGGCGTAGGTCGCTGTGAGCATCGATTTGGACTACTGTAAATGGTTCCGTTGACCTTTGGCGGTAGGCTTCCACCACTCCCGCCGTGATGCCATGTTCCCCCCCCAGGGCGATCACAAACTTACCTTCAGCAGCTAGAGATTTTACCGTCTCTGTCGTCACCCGCAGCATTTCCTCCAGTGACACCGACTGGCCCTCGCGGGTATCCGCAATGGCTTCATGGGTGTAAATTCCCACCTGTAACCCCACCTCCGCTTCCAGTTCATCATCATAGCATTCTAGTTGTTGGGAGGCTTCTAAGATGGCTCCTGGCCCGTTTTCGCACCCTTTGCGATAAGTGGTGGTGGCTTCAAAGGGAATTGGTAAAATGGCTACTTTGTCGGTTTTCTGGTTCGGGACAATTTCTGAGCCTAAAAAGTCCACAACTGATTGGGCTGTAATGGTTGATTGCATATTTTGGCTTGACTTTAGATTTTGGGGGCGATCGCTAATATATAAATAATTTTGCCACGAATTTTGAACGTTCCACTAAAAATCACCACCTCAACCATCATGACCACCAACCAAGAATGGGGACCAGACCCTAACCTAGCCTATCCTTTAGCCAATTATGGGCAGTTGTGCTTTCTCAAAAATATTATCAAAAACCCCAATATTATTGTCGGAGATTACACCTACTATCATGATTTTGACCATCCCGAAAACTTTGAGAAAAATGTGCGCTATCACTTTGACTTTATCGGGGATAAATTAATTATTGGCAAATTTTGTGCGATCGCCAGCCATGTAGAATTTATTATGAATGGCGGTAACCATTGTTTAGATAATTTTACCACCTATCCTTTTGAAATCTTCGGTCATGGTTGGCAAAAAATTCAGCCTGATTCCGAATATAGCCGAGGAGATACTATCATTGAAAATGATGTCTGGATAGGCTACAAAGCTACTATTATGCCCGGTGTTAAAGTAGGTAATGGCGCGATAATAGCCGCCCATGCTGTAGTTACCAAAGATGTAGAACCCTATACTATTGTCGGTGGAAATCCCGCTAAAATAATTCGGCAACGCTTCCCAAATCCAGTAATAGAACAACTACAAAAATTGTGCTGGTGGGATTGGGAAGCCTCAAAAATTACCGCCCATCTTGAAGTTTTAGCCAGTGGAAATATAGACCAATTGCGAGAATGATCCTCAGATGGTCTTGTCTGATGTACCCTTTCTGGTTAACAATGATTGTGAAAATGATTGTGAATAGAATCGCACCAGGAGAGTGATTGTGAGCCAAGGTTTTGATTATGATTTGGTAATTATTGGCGCGGGTGTGGGAGGACATGGGGCGGCTATCCACGCCGTCAACTGTGGCTTAAAGACCGCAATTGTGGAAGCCGACCTCATGGGGGGAACCTGTGTTAACCGTGGCTGTATCCCCTCTAAAGCCTTATTAGCGGCTTCTGGAAGGGTCCGGGAACTTCGCAACGCCCACCATTTGCAGTCCCTCGGAATTCAGGTGGGGGCGGTTAATTTCGATCGCCAAACTATTGCTAACCACGCTGAAAATATTGTTACTAAACTGCGATCGGATTTAACTAATAGCCTTAAACGCCTGAAAGTTGATACATTTCATGGCTGGGGTAAAGTGGCGGCACCCCAAAAAGTCGCGATCGCTACTGAGGACGGCGAAAAAATTATCACCGCTAAGGATATCATTCTCGCCCCCGGTTCTGTCCCCTTTGTACCCCCAGGTATTGAAATTGACCATCAAACCGTTTTTACCAGTGATGATGCTTTGAAATTGTCATCACTACCACAATGGATTGCTATTGTCGGGAGTGGTTATATTGGCTTGGAATTTGCCGATATTTATACCGCTTTGGGTTGTGAAGTGACCATGATTGAAGCCCTCGATAATTTGATGCCTACTTTTGACCCCGATATTGCTAAATTAGCTGAACGGGTCCTTCTTTCATCCCGCGATGTCGAAACTTTCTCTGGTAAATTAGCCCTGAAAGTTACTCCCGGTTCTCCCGTGTTGATTGAACTGGCTGATGCGAAAACTAAACAGGTCGAACAGGTTTTAGAAGTTGATGCTTGTTTGGTCGCTACTGGTCGCATTCCTGTTAGTAAAAATATGGGATTGGAAACTCTCGGCGTGGAAACTCAACGGGGATTTATTCCCGTTGATAATTATTTGGGGGTTCTCTCCGGGACCCAACGAGTACCACATCTATGGGCTATTGGTGATGTTACTGGTAAAATGATGTTAGCCCATGCTGCATCAGCCCAAGGAGTCGCCGTAGTGGAAACTATTTGTGGACGCGATCGCCAGGTCGATTATCTCAGTATCCCCGCTGCTGCTTTTACTCACCCAGAAATTAGTTATGTCGGTATGACTGAACCCGCCGCTAAAGAGTTGGGTAAATCTCAAGGCTTTGAGGTCGCTAGTGTCAAAAGCTATTTTAAGGGTAATTCTAAGGCGATCGCTGAGGTCGATACCGAGGGGGTTGCTAAGGTTATTTACCGCCAAGATACCGGGGAACTCCTCGGAGTTCATATCTTTGGCCTCCATGCTTCCGATTTGATTCAAGAGGCTGCTAATGCGATCGCCCTCCGTCAATCTGTCAATACCTTAACCTTTCTAGTCCACACCCACCCGACTTTATCAGAAGTTCTTGATGAAGCCTACAAGCGGGCTGCTACTATTGGATAATCCATAATCCTGTTGTAGGTTGCGTCAATTATCACGCACCCTACACAGCCCATCAGATATCATTAAAGCGCGGATTTGAGATTACCAAAATGTCCTTTTTTGTACCAACTTTAAAACAATGGGGTTATTTAGATTCTATTCATCTCACCCTCTGTATTGTCGGGTCCCGGAAAATAGATGAGTTTGCTGATTCGGATTATTCCCGCCAAGGTTGGGAAATATTTGCCCCTAATTTGACTATTTATGGCTTTGATGCTGACCAAGAAGCCTGCGATCGCCGTAATGCTGAACTCGCTTCTCAAAATATTACTTGGACTGAAAAACATATCCCCCTCGCACTCTGGAATCACTGTCAAGGCGCTTCTTTATATATTACTCAACATCCCGGTTGTTCCTCCCTATATCCCCCTAATGATGTCGTTATTGACCGATTATCAGAATATAGCGATCGCCATAAGTTAATCTCCACTACTCAGGTTGCTACCACTACATTGGATAATTTTTTTGTGAATTTACAAAGTCCCATTGATTTGATACAATTGGATGTACAAGGCGGAGAATTGAATGTTTTACTCGGAGGTAAAAATCACATTATCCCTGATGTCCTCGCCGCCGTGGTAGAGGTGAATTTTGTGGAATTATACAAGCATCAACCTCTGTTTGCAGATGTTGATCAATATCTGAGAAACTCTCAATTTACTTTGTTTGATATCGGTCAAAAATGGCATGGCTTGCGACAGGGAATTAGTCTCATGTCCCGACAACATCGCGGACAATTTGTCTGGACTGATGGCTATTATTTCCGTGATTTAATTCGACCTGACCAAAATCATCACCTTAAAACCCCAGACCGGATTCTTAAATTAGCCTGTCTCGCTGATATGTTGAGTTTTTATGATTACGCTTTGGAACTTTTGGGCTATTTAACTAAGCGATATGGTCTTAGCGATCGCCGTTACAATTTTGCTGATTGTATTATTCAATCTTTAGAAAACAATCCCGAAGCTGTCAAGCATGGAATTAATACTATTCCTTTTGTTACTGAACTCAGAAAATATACCTATCTTTCCTGATACCTAACCTGGTTATGTTAAGTTTTGTAACAAAAAATTAAGAAATGTTACAAAAAATTTTTTTTGGGGGGGGTTGCTGGCTTTTTGGCTGGGCTTATGGTATTATGCTAGATAATGGGAATATATCCCTTTTTTTTATTAGCACTTAGATTTTAATTATGAGGCTATACATTAAAATACTATCATTAATGCCCGTAGCTGTCAACCCCCCCACTGATTTTGGGGGGAGGGGGGGACAGGAGATTAGTTAATCAAATTAACCTGTAAAGACTGAGTTTCATGGTTTCTCAAATTCGGAAATTGATCCAGACAGACTTGATTAAAAAAGCCCGATGATCTTTCAATTTCAATTAAATCTCGTCCTTCCACATATCCCCCCAGACGCAAAATAAATTCCAGGCTGCAATTAACCCCTGATTGTGGTATATCTTGAGTAGCGATCGCTAACAGGATAATTTTTTGAGAGTTGAGATCCATTTGAAATCGGCGGATATGGGATTGATGCCAATTAGCGGTTTTAGGTTCAGTATTAAAGCCATTATAAGTAGCCACAAAACTGGTCAACTCTTCCTGTTCTAAAATACCATTATTGTTGGCATCATATCCGGTAAATTTTCCTTCCAGAATCCCCCCTTTAAACTCAGTCGAGAAGCTATAAGTTTGGGGAGAGTTAGCCTGGGCGCGAATTAATCCACCCATAGCCAACACTAAAGCAGTAGCCAACAATAAGTAATGTTTGAAGCCGAATTTTGGGTAACTCATTATATACTGTAACCAAACGGGACTAAATCGACAGAAGCACCCTAATTAGCAGCCAATAATTGCCAGATTTTTTGACCATGCAAGGGGCGTTTTTGTAACTGGGAATTGACCCAATCAGCCGCCGCCATTCCTGATTGTAACACACCATCAATAGATTTGGGGCTGCACCAATCTCCGGCCCCCACCAAAGGCAGGGGAGTTATAGTAGTTATACAGGGAGTTGATAAAGACTCTTGACAAAAAGCATAACGCCATCGGTGAACCTGCATCCATTCCGGGGAGTTTAACCAAGAAAATAAGCGATCGCTCGCAGTTTGTAGGAGCATTCTTCCGGGGGTTTCTAAATCAGTCACATCAAGATATTGGCGGGCAAATTTCGGGGTACTATGGAAAACCAAAATAGGTGTTTTCGGGTTCTGGCGGCGGCTACTGTCCAAACTGACCCACTCCAGGCGATCGCCTTCCGGAAATTCTACCCCTTTCCAGAGCGGATTTCTGTTGTCTAATGCCGCCCATTTATCCTCACTATAACCCGCCATCACTGCCAGAGACGGATCATAATTAAGCGATCGTATTTGTGCAATCATATCCGCCGGAATTTGCGCCCCTGGAGATTCTAATAACATTAACGCTTGGGGTGCAGGAATAGCTACAACCACCCCTTTAGCCGCGATATCTTTGGGAGTTTCCGGGTAGTTATCAGCCGTTATTGCCAAATCCAAAAACCAGCAGCCATTATCCTGGGGAGTAATCGACTCTACCCGGCGACCAAACCAAATATCCAAATCAGTCGCTAAGAATTTCCCCACCCCATTCATTCCCTGGGGACAAATATAACAGCCCTGCATTGGTAAGGCCTGAAATTCTCCCGACCGAAACTGATAAATCCTATCAGTCCACAGTTGCAGATCCGACCCCATAGCCGTGATTAACTCTCCCACAGTTTCCCCGGTCGGTTCGAGATACCGTAAACCATGATCAACCCTATCTTCACCTACCCGACGAGTAGCTGCGCGTCCCCCAACTCCCCGAGACTTCTCCACAACTACCACCGAATATCCAGCCCGCCGCAACTGTTGGGCGCAAATTAACCCGGCAATCCCTGCACCAATCACAATTATATCAACTTGGGTCATAATCCAAATGCAAATATGTAGATACTTTCCGGAAATCTCGTCAATTAGGTTAGCCAGGGGACTCCATACCTAGGGAACACCACTACCTTGATGCCAATCAATGTTATTGACTCTATGGCTACCGTCAAGAGTTCCCTAAATTCCTGTTTAACTTTTGATAGCCGGGCTCATGTAAAATATGGAATATGATATTATCTGGGGCTGAGGAGGGCATCGATTTTGGATGAACTGAGAACAGCATTAGAATTGGCAACCGAAGATGAGTTACAACAGTTAACTGAACTTCTATTTAGCCGTCGCTTTAACCCGTTGGATTATGTTAACACACCCCAACCTATTGACGTGCAGAGTCGCGATCGCCATGCGTGGTTAGATTCTTTGGAACAACGTTTTCGCTATCTGGCTGCAGACGGAATGACTGTCTTGAGGGGAAAAACCCAACAAGTAACCTATCGTCAAACCTTGATCCAGGTTTGTCGGTATCTCAAGATTTCCTATTCCAGACAACTGTCTACTACTGATTTGGAGGCGGAAATTTTTCTGTCCCTATTGGGTCGCGCTTGGGACCGTCTCCCGGTATCCGAACAGCAAGACCTGACCCGCCGTGTACAAGAGGCTTTAGCTAAATCTAAACCTATGCAGCCTTTACCAATGTCTGTACAGAAAGACCCTTTAGGGCTGCTGTTTAAAGCCGGAAGCGCTGTAGCTATTAGTTCTGTAGTCAGACCTGTTATTCTCGGTCATATTGCCCATCAGTTTGCCTTGCATTTTGCTAAATATCAAGTCGCCCGCCAAACCTTAATTCAAGGGGGGACAGTGGCTGCTACCCAAATTCAGGGACATCTCGCGGCCCAGGCTGCTAATCGGGGTATGGCTTTGACCGCCGCCCGTTATGGCGCTACCCGCAGTATTTTGGGGTTTTTGGGTCCCGTGTTGTGGACTTGGTTTTTAGCTGACCTGGGTTGGCGCGCCATTGCTACTAATTACGCTAGGATTATTCCCACTATTTTCGCATTGGCGCAAATTCGG
This sequence comes from Arthrospira sp. PCC 8006, assembly GCF_046480465.1. Lineage (NCBI taxonomy): Bacteria > Bacillati > Cyanobacteriota > Cyanophyceae > Oscillatoriales > Microcoleaceae > Arthrospira > Arthrospira sp. PCC 8006. Next base: position 11,391 of record NZ_PKGG01000013.1, on the reverse strand, counting down.
TTAACTCGCGGTGACTATAGTTGGCAAATGGTGTGATGGTTTTATATGACCGGGAAGTGGTTTAAAACTCACAGCGATCGCTCTTTACAAACTGCCTGGAATTGCATACAGTTGGGAGCATTAGCCTTGCCCCTATTGCCAAATTTAGGGGCTATTGCCATCTTTGTAGCCGTCATTACTACCCTTAAACACAGATATCAACAGATACTTAATCTACCTAAAATCCGAGGCTTATTAGGATTAGCGGGACTGTTACTGTTAACCGTTATTTTTGCCGAAAATCCCGTTGATGCCATTTTGGGCACTGCTAATTTTATCCCCTATTTTATCGTCTTTGCTGCCTTAGCCATCGTCCTAGAGAATTTGGCACAACTTCGATGGCTGTCTTGGTTATTGATTTTACCAGGAATTCCTATTGTAATTTTAGGCTTAGGACAGCAATTTCTGGGTTGGTCTGGTATTGAAATATTACACAGCGTTATCGGCTGGGTATTAGCACCAGGAGGAAACCCACCAGGGCGGATGGCTTCTGTCTTCATGTATGCGAATATTTTGGCTGCTTATTTAGTCATTGTTTTCGCCTTGGCTTTGGGTTTGCTAGTCGCAGAATTGGGATTAATAACTGATATTAATCCCGACAAAAATAGGCTTTTAAATAATGTTAATCCTGGGTTTTTTCTGGTAATTGCTGCTACCACAACTATATTTTCTGGGTTGGGTTTAATTGTCACTAACTCCCGTAATGCTTGGGTTGTGGCGGTTTGTATTAGTTTAGCATACGCCATATATTTGGGTTGGAATTGGTTGTTAGGGTTGGTCGGGGTAGTCGTGTCTGCGGTGTTGGGGGCTGCTTTTGCACCCTCTCCTATTCGGGATGGTTTACGGGTAATTATTCCTGGTTATTTTTGGCAAAGATTAACCGATGAAAACTTCGATCGCCCCTTAGAAACTCTCCGAATAACTCAGTGGCGATTTACTTGGGAAATGACCCGACAACGACCAATTACCGGCTGGGGTTTGCGAAATTTTACCCCCGTTTATGAAGCTCAAATGAATGTTTGGATGGGACACCCCCACAGTCTACCATTAATGATGATGGCGGAAGTGGGTATTCCCATAACTATAGCTTTTTGGGCTGGGGTGGGATGGGTATTATTAGATGGTGTTAAATTGATGAAGGCAGGGAGTTTGACTAAAGGCGATCGCTTGGTTTTATTTAGTTATATCGTAGCATTTGGGGCCTGTGTTTTATTTAATTTAGTCGATGTCACCATCTTTGATTTTCGGGTTAATCTGTTAGGATGGTTACTGTTGGCCGGTATTTATGGCGTAACTAAGAATTAGTCTCCGCGCTTTTCTCTTCTGGGGAAGTCACAATTTCTTCAATTTGGTCTAAAGTCTTAATCACCAGTCGTTTCGCTTGTAGTTTCCATCCTAATTGCTGAATCGAAAAAGCCGCATAAAACCCCACCGCTGTAGCGATAAAATCCAGAGGCTGTGACCAGGAAATTCCGAATAATAAACCTAAGCCAGCAATTCCCCAAAATGGCAAAGCTACCATTTGCCGATTTTCTTCCACTAATTTCGCCAAAAAATTATTAGGTATTTCCGCCATAATTTCTTCGCGGATTTTATGCTGTTGGGGATAGGGGACTGCAAAGCTAAATTTACGGCGCAGTTTCTCCATTTTGCGCGCTTCTGTACTATACTCCGTTAATTCATCTTCTGCCATTAAAATCAGTTGTTCTTTTTGGCTCATGGTGGTTGTTTAACTCTCCGAAAATTTATGACCTCTCACCACCATAAACCCTACCGGATATTTTGGCAACCGGGAAATATGATCACCCTCCAAAAAAGCCCTAGGATTCAAATCTCCTATTTTTGGAAGCGTTTTTTAACTCGGGAAACCAGTAAATCGACCTCCGGTAATTTCATCCGTGACACCCAAACAGCGAAGACTCCTAAACCAATAAATCCAGGAATAGACAGTTCCAATAATATGGCAAAAAATCCTTGGCTACCTAACCACTCCTCTAAGCCGAGACGAATTACCCAAGCCAATAAGCCAACAACTATGCTACCAGCCACCAAGCCGAGAAATGGCCGACTCCACTCTTTCCATGGTAAACCACCTAGGCGCAGATGTAATAACCATAACATCATCACCATAGACACTAAGTTAACCCCCACGGTAGCCAAAACTAAACCGGGCGCACCGAAAGCATTAACTAAAATGTAGTCCAATAGTGCATTCAGGAAAATGTTAAAGATACTAACCCGAAAGGGAGTCTGTCCGTCTCCGAGACCGTAGAAGACTCTGACCAAAACATCTCGCCCCAGGTAGACAAACATTCCGCTACCATAGGCCATTAACACTAAAGCTACAAATTTCGAGGCGGCTAGGTCAAAGGCGTAGCGTTCATATACCACCCGCACAGAAGGCAATGCTAAGGCTACCATTAATGCACTCAAGGGTAACATGGTAATGGCAGTTAGGGTTAAAGCCTGACGGATACGGTCTTTTAATTCTGGCCAGTCGCTGGGGTCTCGCAAGCGGGAAAACAGGGGCAGGAATGGCACTAAAATCATGTTGGAAATGATGCCGAGGGGCGTTTGTACCATTAACCCGGAATAAGCCATGGCGGCGGCGGCTTGGGGTATGTAGGAGGCGAAAAATAGGTCTGTATAGACGTTGATTTGTAGCATCCCTGATGAGAGGGTGGCGGGAATCATTACTTTCATTACGTCTCGGACTCCCGACTGTTGGAAGTTGAAACGCAGCCGCAGTTTACCCAGTCCCGATCGCCACATGGCAGGAAGTTGTACTATCCACTGTAGGATAGCCCCAGATAGGGTTCCTCCGGCTAATACCAGGCCTCCTAACAGGGCGTATTCCGGTTGGGTGATACTTTCGCCCAAATATAGGGCGAGGGCGATTAAACTGCCAATTAGGGCGAGGCTGGAAAATAGGGGACTAATGGAGGGTAGCCAATACATATCGGCGGCGTTGAGGCTACCGAAGCCAATACCTATTAACCCAGATAAAAGGGCCATCGGGGCCATGATTTTGAGTTGCTGAATGGCGATCGCCCTAATTTCTATACCTTCTGGGGTCTGGCTTAGTCCTGGGGCGACTAGATCAATCATCGGGGTGGCAAAAATGATCAATCCCACCGTCACAAATAGCAAGATAGTCCCCACTAGGGTGGTGATCGTTTCTACTAGGGGTTCGATTTCTTCCCGCTTGCGTTTGGCTAAGGCGCTGACGATCGCACTATGGAAGGGGCCGTTAATGCCGCCTAATAAAATCAGCAGGAAGCCGGGAATTACATAGGCGTAGTTGTAAGCATCGATCGCCGGTCCTACTCCAAAGGCTGCAGCCATCGCCTGTTGTCTCACTAAGCCAAAGATTTTACTAATCAGAGTGGCTATGGCGACAATGGTGGCAATTCCCACCAGGGACCGGGTGACTTGTGGTGATTCTGACACAGAGTTTTAGGAAAGTAGGAATATATGGGACAGGGTTAATTAATAACTGTTAATTGTCAACTGTCAAGTTTGGGATTCGTATAAAATGATCCGGTTTCCGCAAGGATCATAAGCGTAAATTTCCCGACCGTGGGAGGCGGTGATAATTTCGCCCGGTGGCGGGTAGCCTAATTCCACAAAATTCTCGATCGCTTTTTCCAGGTAACATACCTGTAAGCATAAACTCATTGCGCCACTTTGGGGACTAAATTCTTGGCGATCGCCCCCTCTGGGTTCAAATATCCCTAATTGTAAACCTGGTAGTTGAAATTCCGCATACACTCCCTCAATATAGATATGGGGTCCCATCCCCAATAAATCACTATAAAATTGGCTAAGTTTGGCCAGATTAGGGGTCGAGATGGTGACAACGGCGGCGTGACAGTGTAAAACCATATTTGGACACTTGAAAACTGGGGGATTGATTACACTTGATCATCATAGTTACTTTTGGGATCAGGCGATCGGCGTAATCTAGTCTTAATATCATTGATGGCTGTCACTAGATAACTTAATTAATAGAACAATGACGCGAATTTTTATATCTGCTGGTCATGGAGGTTTTGAGAATGGCGTTAGAGACCCTGGTATTGTAGCCGGGGGAACTACTGAAGCTCAAGAAATGATCCGAATTCGAGATATATTATTATCAGAATTGCGTTCTCGTGGGGTTCAGGCTTTGGCGGTTCCTGATGATCTATCTCAGGTCCAAACTATTGACTGGATTAATACTTATTCCCATCGTGGTGATGTGGCGATTGAATTGCACACGGGAGGCTCTCCTAATCCTTCTAATCGAGGCGTTACTGTATTTCATATAGCATATAATTCTCAACGCAAAAAAGATGCCGAGTTGATTCTCTGGTCCTTATTGCGGCGGGTTCCTCAGTTTCCCAGTCGTGGCGCTAAACCGGACACGGAAACCGGACTCGGACATTTGATTTTTTGCCGGTGGATTGCTATACCTTCCTTATATATAGAAATCGGTTATTTGACTAATCCTAATGACCGGAATATTTTACAAAGCCGCCGCGCAGATATCGCTACCGGTCTGGCTGATGGTCTGGTGGCTTGGGTGAAAAGTGAACATATTAATCCCACTCCTCCTTTACCCCCAGGAAATCGGGTTTATGGTTCGATTGGGATTAGAATTAATGGTCAGGTTTATGGGGAAAGGGGACTTTTGGTTAATGGTAATTCTTATATACCTATGGATTTGGTAGACCGCCTAGGAATTGACTTAACCCAATTGGCTAGGGTGATTCGGATTCGATATAATAATATTGTTTATATTAAGGCGATCGACTTGCGGAATTTTGGCATTGCTGTCAGTTGGGATAATCCTAATCGCACGGTGGTTTTACGGTCGATTTCTCGACTCTATAACGACCAAATCGATCGCATTATGGGGGGAGGATATACCACGGAAGTACAAATGATTGTATTTCTGAAGTCGGAAAATCCTGATGCGCCTAATCAGTTTCCCGAAATTGCCAAATTATATCGCCGTGAGGCTATGGTGGAAGGGGTTAATTATGATGTGGCTTTTTGTCAGATGTGTTTGGAGACGGATTTCCTCAAATTTGGCGGAATTGTTAAACCTTCAGACTATAATTTTGCCGGTTTGGGAACTGTTGGGGGTTCCTCAGAAATTGCGGCATTTGCTACTACTGAGGAAGGGGTTAGGGCACATATTCAACACCTGAAAGCCTACGCTACCCATGAACCTATTGTTCAGGAAATTGTAGACCCTCGTTTTGATTATATCACTAGGGGGGTCGCTCCCTCTGTGTTTTCTTTGGGAGGAAGATGGTCTGATGACCCTCAATATGGCGATCGCATTGTGGCTTTAGTCCGCCGACTTTATGAAATGTCTGGCTTGCTGTAATATATGGATTATCAAACATCTCCTAATTTGCCGGCTTTAAATATCCCTAACCCTGACAATTTTTTGATTGCTGAAAACGGGGATTTATTCCTAAACATTGCCCATCAACGTCTCAAGAAATTGATGAATTATTATCAAGAATATGGGAAAACAGCGACTATTTTAATCGCAGAACCTGATCCAGTCATATTTTTGGGGACATTTTGGGCAGGTATTATGGCTAACTGTTCCGTGATTTTAGCTAATCCCAATTGGGGTATTTATGAATGGGAACAGGTGTTTAATTCCATAGGTAACACCGATTTACAATTTGGAAATCTTCCCCATATTGCCAAGATTGATGATGTGGATAATCCCATAAATCAGAGGCGATCGCTTTTTCCGTCTGGGTCGATATTAATTCCCACAGGAGGTACATCAGGAACCATAAAATTTGCCGTTCATACCTGGGAAACCCTCACGGCTTCCGCCATAGGATTTCAACAGTATTTTGACAAATTCCAGATTAATAGTTTCTGTATCTTACCCCTATTTCATGTAAGCGGGTTAATGCAATTTGTGCGATCGCTAATTACTGGGGGACAGTTGGTAATTGGGTCGGGGAAAAATTTAGAAAAAGGTGACTATCCTCAACTAGATATTTCCGATTTTTTTATTTCCCTAGTTCCCACCCAACTACACCGCCTTTTACACCATCCCAAAACCGCTAATTGGTTATCGAAATTTACCACCGTTTTATTAGGGGGAAGTCCCCCTTGGTTAGAATTGCTCAACCAAGCCAGACGACACCAAATTAGACTTTCTCCCACCTACGGAATGACCGAAACAGCTTCCGGCGTTGTCACCCTCAAACCTGATGATTTTTTAGCCGGAAATAATAGCAGCGGTCGCGTCCTTCCCCATGCTAAGGTCATGATTGTAAATCCACAGGGTCAACCTGTAAAATCTCCCGAAATTGGATTGATTAAAATTCAGGCTAATTCTCTCAGTTGGGGTCATGACACACAGATAAATCAACCTAGACTCAGCCAGTTGATAACTGATGATTTGGGATATTTTGATAATTGGGGATATTTAACCCTGGTGGGAAGACAGGGAGATAAAATTATTACTGGGGGTGAAAATGTTTTTCCCGTCGAAGTCGAAGCCGCTATTTTAGCTACGGGAATGGTGGCTGATGTTTGTGTGGTGGGAATTGGCGATCGCCACTGGGGAGAAGTAGTCACAGCGGTTTATGTTCCCCACTACCCCCCAGTATCTATTGAAATATTAGCCAATTCTTTAGGCGATCGTCTCAGTCGTTATAAACATCCCAAAAACTGGATCGCAGTTGATACATTACCCCGCAATGACCGAGGGAAAATTAACCGCAAATCGGTAATTCAACAAATCCAAAACTGATTTGATTTGGGATGATCAATTATTCCGATTTATGACTTGACAAAATCGACCAAACCTGCTATAATTCCGCCCAGGAAAGCGCCCAAATATACCTGAGAATACGGGTCGAGGAAAATCCCAACCTTAACGAGGCAGATTTTTGTCTGGCTGGCGCGACTGTTTCCCTAAGTTATCGATCCATTCCAGCAGACGGCGCGACAGTTGCCAGTTGCGGTTCAAAATTTCATCGGAAGCCACAATAGCCCCCAGTAGCAGCGCTAGTGATAATATATCCATAAATCCCTGATACTTGCTAGATTTTACCGTTTGAGTGCTATTTGAGTGCTACTAAATTATTAGGATAGACTGTACAGTATGATTTTGTCAAGTGGAAAGCTGAAAAACCCTGTCTTATGTGGGATATAAGGGTTATATATGGAGACGATCGCCACAAAGTATTTAACATATCTTAAGATTCCGTTATAATGGCGGTTGATAGGAAGCGAGCAAAGGGAATGGTACAGGCTTTGTTTGGAAGCAGTCCGATTCAGGCCCCCAGTGGCGATCGCCTGGTCAGTAAAGTTGTCGGGGCAGCGATCGCCTCATTATTCAAACGTTCTGATCACATAGAAGCTAACGTCCGTGCCGAACCCGTGGCCAAGCTGTTACAGGGAAGCGTGGACGGATTTGACTTCATTGGCAAAGGAATGCTGATGTACAATGGTCTGCGGATCGCAGTGATGGAACTCTACCTAGAAGCAGTGGCGATCGACTTTAGCGCCATTTTTTCCGGTAAAGTCAAACTCCGACAACCCACAATGGCAGTCATGCGAGTAGTTTTGACCCAAGAAGATCTCACAGAATCCTTTAATACTCCCTTCATTGTAGACAAGTTACAACGTCTCCAGTATCAGGGCGAACCCCTAAAGTTTCAGAAAACCCAAATGGAGGTCAACCCAGACAATACCCTGGGGTTTCAGTCTCAGATCAGGATTGGCGACTCTCGGAGTTTAACCTGTGTAGACTTTTGCGCCCAGGTCGAAGTGCAAAAACGTCGGCATATTCAATTTGTCAACGTCCAATATAACGGAGACCAAGAAGCTGTCAACTTAGGTAAAGCCATGATTGATCATGTCAACAATTTACTTGATCTCGATAAGTTTGCCCTAGAAGGTACACAATTGCGGGTTGATCGGATGCGGATTCAGAATCAGTCCCTAATTTTTTACGGTTCAGCACAAATCAACCAATTTCCCCAAGGAAAAAGGGGTTAATCGTGAGTTGGTGGTCAGCACTGGGAGCCTAGGGCCTAGACAATAGGCCCATCAGCAGTCAACTACCACCGGATAGGGGGAGTTAGGATTTAGGATCATCCTTACCAACTTTAGGGATAAAATCGGGGCGATCCTTGCCTTCCCAACCGGGGGGTCGTTTAGAATTATACCAAGCGATCGAGCCAATACTCACAGCAGCAATAAAACCCACAACCAACACAGCCGCCGGAATCCAAAGGGTATTTTCCATCATAGATATTTCCTTTCACTTCAGCAATGTATTAACTATTATCCTACCGGATCTAACAGCCTAGGAGTCTTTCAGATACATTTGGGGTTAAACTGCAATACATTGCGCGCACTTAGAGGAAAAATTCCCAATGCCACCTTGGGTTGCTGGATTACTGATGATTGTCGGTAGCTTTGTGTTAGGGGGACTTCCCCTAACCAGTTGGATTGTCAAAGGGTTAACTCGCATTGACTTAGCCAAGCAGGGTAGCGGTAACGTCGGGGTTGCGGCTGCTTTTACCCAAGCCGGGAGAGTCGCGGGTATTTTCGCTGCTGTAGCTGAAGCCCTCCGAGGTATTATCCCAGTAATTGCTGCCCGATCGCTATTTCCCAGTGAATGGGAACCCTTAGCCCTAATTTCCCTAGTTTTCCTGGTAGTCGGTCGATATGTGATCGCCAAAGGCGGCGGTGTCACCAATGCCACTTGGGGGGTGTTAGTCTATTCTCCCCCAGTTGCCATCTCCGCAGGGATTAGCGGCCTATTGCTGTGGCGGTTAGCCCTAACTATTTGGCCGAGTCAACCCACCCGCGCCCGACTGCGGGCTATGCGTTTCGCCTGTTTAAGTAGTCCGGTCTGGTTTGCCGCTTGGCATAGTCTCCCTGAACATCGTGATTTATCATTAGGAGAACTCCTAGCAGCGATCGCTTTAGCCTTGGTGTTGATTATTATTAACTTGCGCCAAGGTGATGATTTTGGCTTATTTATGAAACAGGAATTATTATCCTTAAATGACTCCCTAGATATTGATAGCTGTGGCGAAAAAGCCACCCGGCTTAGTCAACTCAAACAAGCCGGATTTAAAGTTCCTTCCGGCTGGGTTTTGCCCACTATGGGCAATCAAGAAATTGCCCGAGATAGCCAATCACAACATCAAGACGAAATCGACTATTTTGAACTACCCACACCGAGTTATAATTATCCTTTAATTGTCCGTTCTTCCGCCTTAGGAGAAGATGGAGATACCAGTTCCGCTGCCGGACAATATACCACCGTTGGTCCGATTACCTCTGAGGCACAATTGCGGTCAGCGATCGCCCGTTGTCGAGACTCCTACTGGAGCGCCGAAGCCAAAGCCTATCGCCACCAAAGAAATTTATCTGACACCGGAATTGCTGTTTTAATTCAACCCTATATTAGCGCCCAGATATCTGGGGTCATGTTTACTCGGAATCCCTTAGATGGCGGTTCCCAAGTTGTGATTGAAGCCTTAGCTGGAGAGGGAGATGTGGTAGTTTCTGGGCAAAATACCCCCGTACATTTAGAAATAGACACCGCCACAGAAACGGCTACCTATGAGAGTTTAAATCAACTGGGAGATGATGGTTTATTATCGCGATCGCTACTAGGGGATTTAGTAGCCGAAGCACAGGCGATCGAAGCATTTTATCATGGTTTACCCCAGGATATCGAATGGGTTTGGGATGGCGAACAGATTTGGATCTTGCAAACTCGACCCATTACCAACCTGCGACCCATTTGGACTAGGAAAATTGCCGCTGAGGTAATTCMGGGGGTAATTCCTCCCCTCACTTGGTCAATTAATCGGCCTTTGACCTGTGGAGTATGGGGGGAAATTTTTAGCATAGTTTTAGGTAAAAAAGCCACTAAACTAGACTTTAAAGAAACTGCCACCCTCTTGGGTTCCCATGCCTATTTTAATGCCACCCTGTTGGGGGAAATTTTTAGGATGATGGGATTACCGGAACAGGGTTTAGAGTTTCTGTTGCGGGGGGAAAATATGGGGAAACCACCCCTAAAAACTATGTTGGCTTCTGTGCCAGGTTTATGGTTATTGGTACAGAGAGAGTTGGCGCTAGTTCATGAATTTGAACGCGATCGCCAAAAGATTTTCGCTCCGGGTTTACAACGATTAGAAGCTGATAGTTATTATGAAACTCGCCTACCAAGTTCTCTGTCTTTACCACAGTTAATCCAACGAGTTGACCGCATTCAAGAACTACTGAAATCAGCGACTTATTACAATATATTAGGGCCCATTGGCTTGGCAATTCGGCGATCGCTTTTTCAAGTCCCAGAGGAATGGCTGCCCGTGGGTAATTCCCCCGAAGTCGCTTCGATGCGCGAGTTACAGAAAATTGCTGATCGCCTCCCGGAAGGGGAAAATTTACAGGTATTAGCAGAGCAGTTTTCTCAAAATTCGGAGTTGCAACAACAGTTTAAACAATGGTTGCGCGAGTATGGATATTTAAGTGAAGTTGGCACCGATATTTCCGTCGCCACTTGGTGGGAACAACCCCAGACATTTCGGCAGATGTTATTCACTATGGCGGAAAATCCAGCCAGTGGCACTAATCGCAATTTGGGGGGATTTAGTTTATGGCAAAAATGGCGGCTAAATCGTTGTTATAAACGAGCTATCATTAAGGGTGAAATCGCCGAGGTCTATGGGAAGTTATTAGCTCATTTACGCTGGACTTTCTTGGCAATTGAAGCGGCAGCCTTAGAGTCAGAAATCCTCACGCAACCGGGGGATATTTTCTTTTTGAAATTATCGGAAATTCGCAGTTGGATAGAGTCAGGAATTGATCCGCAATGGCGGGAAGTCGTCAAACGGCGGCGACAACAGCATGAATGCGATCGCGATCGCACCGTCCCTTCCGTGGTTTATGGGAATTTGTTACCCGAACCCAAACCAGAACCCCTCGAAGGCGCTTTACAGGGAATTCCCGCCAGTGTAGGCTCCGTGGAAGGCTATGTACAGGTTTGTCGGAATTTGGCGGAAGGCTTGGAAAATGGCATCGAAAAGCCCATTGTTGTAGTCCCCTATACTGATGCGGGTTGGGCTCCTTTACTCATGGGGGCGACAGCGATTATTTCTGAGGTGGGGGGTCAGTTATCCCATGGGGCGATCGTCGCCCGCGAATATGGCATTCCGGCGGTGATGAATGTCTCCCAAGCCATGTCCCGCCTCAAGACCGGTCAACGGGTCCGGGTAGACGGCTACCGGGGGACGATCGAGATTTTGGACAATTCCAATTAATAATTATCACCCTCGTAGGGTGCGTCAGAGG
>NZ_PKGG01000467.1:0-1132 GCF_046480465.1 Arthrospira sp. PCC 8006 | reverse complement strand
GCACAATGCAAACGCCACCCATTCCAGTGTCCCAATGGTCAGAAGCGATTTTGTCTTATCAAGGAATCCCTGATTTCCCCGCTTTCGAGTCCTATCGGGATGAACTGCTTCCCCCTCGCGAACCGGAAATTTTCTAATGCAATATCTCCTCGATACCTGTGTTATCAGTGACTTCATCAAAGGCGAACCGGGTACTCAAAACAGAATCAAGCAAACCGCCCCAGTCAACATTGCTGTTTCCTCAATTACAGTGATGGAACTTAACTATGGTTTAGCCCTCAATCCACAACGGGCGGAAAAAATTAAACCCGTTATTCTCGATTTTTTATCGTCGGTGACTATTCTTCCTTTCACAAACGCAGAAGCTGAAAAAGCGGCTGAGATTCGTGCTTTACTCAAATCTCAAGGACAGCCAATTGGGGCTTATGATGTCTTGATTGCTGCCACTGCACTGGAACATCAACTGCTCATGATTACCGCCAACCAACGAGAATTTAATCGCGTTGTTGGTCTTTAAACTGAGAATTGGCGACAGACCTAAAAAACTAGGTTTGATGGGGAGAAGAGGTGAGGGTAGAAACCCGGTTTCTGAGATATCGGTGGGGGCAAGAAACCGGGTTTCTGAGCTAGATTTGGGTGAGGAGGCAAAGGTGATGGTAGAAACCCGGTTTCTGAGATATCGGTTAAATTTCATCAACCCTGCTCAAAATCTGGTTATATAAAGCTGAAGATACTCTAAATTCTGATGTAGTAATCAGCGCATCCATAAGAGGCTTGACCGCAGTAATTAAATTATTATGCTTGGCCTCAACCCAAATGTCTAGTAATCCCGTAATCTTGATGCCTAAACGGTCCGCTGCTGCTCGACCTCGACGCTCATCAATCAACAGCAAATCTGCATTAAGCTCTATGGCAAGAGCGAGGTAAAATACAGAAGCGATGTGATTTGGCGGTGTTAACTGCTACTGAAAAATGACCGAACTACTTCAACAGGCGATCGCCCAAATCCAACAACTCCCACCCGACCAATAAGATGCGATCGCGGCTCGATTTTTGGCACAGTTGCAGGATGAGCAAAAATGGGAAACCCGTTTTGCTACCACGACAGCACCAGGAGTAGGTTGGGTGGACG
>NZ_PKGG01000008.1:0-59194 GCF_046480465.1 Arthrospira sp. PCC 8006 | reverse complement strand
CGAANCGAACCTKAGGTTTTACCGAAACGCCGAGAAAAAGCTGAAACGCGCTCACCGAAGGGTGAGCCAAAAACAGAAAGGCTCTGCCAACCGAAAAAAAGCCGTTAATCGACTCGGGCGAGCACACCTCAAAATAAGTCGGCAACGTGAAGAACACGCCAAGAGATTGGCGCGTTGCGTAATCCAATCTAACGATCTGGTGGCTTACGAAGATTTGAGGATTAAGAATATTGTGAGAAACCACTGTCTCGCCAAGTCGATTCACGATGCTCTTTGGTATCAGTTCAGGAAATGGTTGGAGTATTTTGGGGTGAAATTTGGCAAGATTACCGTAGCGGTAAACCCTGCTTATACCTCTCAAAAATGCTCGAGCTGCGGCACGATTGTCAAGAAAAGTCTCTCAACTCGAACCCATATTTGTCAGTGTGGGTGTGAGTTAGACCGAGACTATAACGCAGCCATCAACATTCTGAACGCTGCCTTGAGTACCGTAGGGCATACGGAAACTTAACGCTTCTGGAGATTTGACCGCTACTTTGGTTGGTGCAAACCTGTCAGAGCAAGTCGAGTCGTTGAAGGAAGAATCCCCACGCCTTTAGGCTGGGGAGTGTCAACCAGTCTTTCCTTAACCCGCGCCTGGGCTACATCAAAATCTTTGCGCGCCGAAGTATAAGCTGATTCCATCGTATTCAGAACCGACTCATAATAGGCGATAAAGTTTTTCATCTCGATCGCTTCAGCCACAGTCATTTCTTCTCCCGCTACCGATACCATTGTCACCGCATTAGACAAAACCACTGCCCTTTTAATTGTACGCCGACGGGTAATTAAAGCATCTACCTTTTGCACCGCCGCCCGTGCTTTAGTGTTATACTCATCCCGATTTCTGTAGCCCACAGGAGTTTTTCCCACTTCTACTACAGTAATTAATGTATTACCTTCTAACCCTGATCGGGCTGATTCTATGCGCTTACCCAGTAGCGTTAATTCTGCCAAAGCATCTGTTACCGTCATTTCAGCCATTTAACCTTCCCTCTGTCAAGATTTTCGCCCCTTACCAGATAGACAGAAGCCCGAATCAACCGCGCCATAACAATTAGTAACTAGCCCATTATACAACACAATGGCAGTAAATTACCAACCTATTAATCTTAATGATATTATTGATGCGATCGCTATTCAGCGTAAATTGCTGTCACCTCAGCAACCCGTCCTAGTCGCCATCTCAGGAATTGACGCTTCTGGAAAAGGCTATATCACCGCCCAAATTGTCAAAATACTTAGCCAGGGAAACCTGCGGGTAGCCAGCATCAATATTGATGGATGGCTTAATCTACCCCACCAAAGATTTAGCCAGACTAACCCCGCCGCCCACTTTTATCAATATGCGATTCGCTTTGACCAGTTATTCAGCCAATTAGTCTTTCCCCTGCGCCAACTTCGCTCAGTCTCTCTTGAGGTCAATTATACTCAAGAAACCGCCACAGAATATCAAAAGCATAGATATAAATTCGACAATATTGATATAATTATCTTGGAAGGAATCTTTTTGTTAAAACAAGAGTTCCAGTCATACTATGACCTTTCTTTTTGGATTGAATGTAGTTGGGAAACCGCATTAGAACGAGCTATTAGGCGATCGCAAGAAGGCCTATCTCAACAGGAGACAGTTAAAGCATATCAGGCCATTTACTTTCCCGCTCAAAAAATTCACTGGGAACGGGATAAACCTAGACAAGCAGTTACAGCCAGGATTAATAATGATTTCCGACTAGCATCTACGGCACTCAAGCCCGACCCTAGCCCTTGAGTGCATCGATTTAGCCCGAATCTCAAATATTTTAACTTGCTGATATTAGCAGATCCCATCTATCTGCAACATCCCTATAAATAGGCAAGTTTATGATATATATTACCTAAGTCCAGAGCCTACCAGCACCTTTTTTAAGGATTGCCTTTTCCCTAAGAAACCTGAAAGCCTTTGATTTACCTGTTCATCTGTTATACACCACTGATTAATGATTGAATCTAAACGCCAAACCATCAAGCTCAAATGGCGCATATTGATAGGATATGCTATACCGATTTTACTCTCTTTTGGAGTCGTATCAGTAATCTACTACAAAGCTACCCACGTCGTCGAACTCACCGCCGCAGTCGAGACCACTCAACTGCAAATGGAAGGAGTTGATCAAATAATTGTTGGCATTTCTAAAATGTTGCGAAATGTGCGAATGAGCCTTTTATATCCTGAGTTAGAAGACTACGAAAGTCTCTATAAACAAGCCTTTGAGCAGTTCACAACTAATTATGACAACTTGATGAGACAGATTGATGATCCCAGGTTGAGGGATGAATTAACCAAGATCAGACAAGCTGGTAATGAGATTGATCGGATTTCCAGAAACGTATTTAATCTGATTGATAGTAATCAATTACCCTTAGCCCAAGCCGAAGCACAAGCCCTCAGCGTCAGTGAGTTAGCAGCTACCGGAGAAAATATTGACGAGCAAAAGCAACAGCTTCTCAATGCTAAGTATAGAGAGTTGGAAAATGCTATGAATGCTCTCACTATGATGGCTGCATTGGGAATGTTTATAGCTGCTACTCTAGCTATTGTTTTGGCTCTGGTAATTTCCGCCCGCATTAGCAGGACTCTTAATGATAGCATTAGTATAATTGCGAGTTCTTCTAATCAGATTGCTAGTACCACAGAACAACAAGAACGCAACGCCAGCCAACAGGCAGGAGCAATTAATGAAACTACTGCTACAATGGATGAACTAGGAGAAGCAGCCCGGTCAATGGCCGAACAGGCAGAATCCTCCGCCGATATCGCCAATCAAGTCTTAGATATGGCTAAATCTTCCATCGAAAGCGGCCAGCAAGTCCTCACTCTCGGTCAGTTTTCTTCTGAAAGCGCCCAGCAGGTGTTAAAACTCGCTGAGTCGGAAACCGAGGCGGTACAGCTAACCCTACAGAAAATCTTGAATCTCAAGGAAAAAGTAGAGGCTATTGCTCATCAAATTGTTCGACTTAGCCAGCAAACTGAACAAGTTGGCATGATTACTAATATGGCGGCTGATTTGGCTAACCAGACTAATATGTTAGCATTGAATGCAGCCGTAGAAGCCGCCCGTGCTGGTGTTCATGGTAAAGGTTTTGCTGTGGTAGCCATGGAAATCCGCAAATTGGCAGACCAGAGTAAACAGTCGGCTCAAAAAATTACCGCTTTAGTTAATAATATTCAAAAGGCGATCGATGGTACCGTATTAGTCACTAATGAGGGTAGCAAGACTGCCGAACAAACCATCGAACTTTCTCGGGGGACCGTCAATGCTTTTGAAAAAGTTACCGAAGCCATTAACCCCGTTTTAAAAGCCTCTACAGATGTCAGTGATGCCATTAATCATGTGATTATTAGCAATCAGGAAGCCACCCTAGAGGCGATTAATGAAGTGGTTTTGAATTCACAACAAATCTCTCTGAGTTCCCAACAACAAGCTCAAGCAATTCAGCAAGTCTTCCAGGCTATGAATAGCCTTAATCAAAGTGCCACTGAGGCTGCTAATGGTTTGCGGGAAACTAAAATCGGTATTCAACGACTTAATCAAGTTGCCCAAAATCTCAAGGCTGAAACCTAGAAATTAACCTCAACCAGGGGGCCACTGCATGGCCCGACCTCCCAGAATATGAATGTGAAGATGATCTACAGTTTGTCCTCCATCAAAACCATTATTAATGACTACACGATAACCATTAGTTAACCCAGCTTCCTGGGCTACTTGTTTCACCTTCAGCAGTAAATGTCCCATCAGCCCATGGTCATCGGGGGTCGCTTCCTCTAATTTAGGAATCGGTTTTTTGGGAATTACCAAAATGTGAACGGGTGCTTGGGGTGCAACGTCTCGGAAAGCTAACACTAGATCATCTTCATAGACGATATCGGCTGGAATTTCCCGGCGGATGATTTTCGTAAAAATTGTTTCGGAATTGCTCATAGTTTTCGCTTGGGAGTGGGGCGCGTCTTTACATATTGGCACGACCACAAACTGTCGTATTATACAATGATATACGCCAACTGACAAGGGTAAATCGGCTCTCAACTCTTAAAAAAAGTTTAATTTTGGGCACTCTAATTAATACATATAAATGATCTTGAATTTCTGATCTAGGAAAGGGACTGATAGACGGCTCCCTGGGGCCAGCTTTGCCCAGAAAACGAGACTATTAAATTATCCTAAATTATCCTAAATCCTACTTTATCCTATTTTATACTACTCATTATAGGTATTTCAGTATATAAGGTACAAAAACTGGATACTAAATCCTACTTTTCACTATTTACAAATACTGTATTTTTAGTTATTAATAGTAGAAGAGAAAGAAAAAAGGTTAGTCAGCAAATAGCTCTTAATTAGTTAGAAGTTCAATCCAAAAATGCGTCGTAGGTGGTGATTGAAAATTATTGCCAGAAAGAAAAATAACACCTGCGGCACTCTGTCCACCAGATTTCCCGATTAACAACTATATAGATAGTACCTGCAACCCAGATAGCATTAATTGTTTGGTGTCAAGACTTGTCATTTTATCATGTCTAGTCTGCCAATTATATAGCTTGAGGTTGTGAATGCTGCCCCGTCTGTGAACTGTTTTGGTAACGGTAAATTTCCCACGGATTGTAGGGGTGTTTATCGGGGAGTATATGGCTGCTAATTTGTGAGACTGCCTCAACCCTAAAGAACTGAACAAGAGGAAACTTAAAGATATGGTTTCAACTGTAGAAAAACCCACGAAACTGACATCACCTACAGACAACAGTAGTGGTAATATAACTCCCGAATGGCAAGGATTTAAACAGGGTAAATGGACGAAAGAAGTAAATGTTCGTGATTTTATCCAAAAAAACTACAGTCTTTATGAAGGAGATAGCGGGTTTTTAGCTAATGCTACAGAACGCACCAATAACCTCTGGGATCAGGTTAAGGAACTGATGGCAGAGGAACGCAAAAAGGGCATTTTAGACGCAGAAACTAAAATTCCTTCTGGGATTAATGCCTATGGTGCGGGATATATAGATCGCAGTTTAGAGCAAATCGTGGGTTTGCAAACTGATAAACCCCTGAAACGAGCGATTATGCCCTA
Organism: Arthrospira sp. PCC 8006; assembly: GCF_046480465.1. Classification (NCBI taxonomy): domain Bacteria; kingdom Bacillati; phylum Cyanobacteriota; class Cyanophyceae; order Oscillatoriales; family Microcoleaceae; genus Arthrospira; species Arthrospira sp. PCC 8006. Next base: position 54,049 of record NZ_PKGG01000008.1, on the reverse strand, counting down.
TGGTGGTATTCGGGTAGTTAAAAAATCCCTAGAAGCCTACGGCTACGAACTGGACCCGGAAACGGAAAAAATCTTTACTCAGTATCGCAAAACCCACAATGATGGTGTTTTTGATGCTTACACGCCAGAAATTCTCCTAGCGCGCCATTCTGGACTGGTAACGGGATTACCAGATGCTTATGGTCGCGGTCGCATTATTGGTGACTATCGGCGGGTGGCGCTGTATGGAGTCGATCGCCTAATTTTAGACAAAAAAGAGCAACAAGCGTCTCTGGAATTAGACGCAATGGACTCAGAAACGATCGCGCGGCGCGAAGAAATCTGCGAAGAAATCCGATCGCTCCAAGAACTCAAAGAAATGGCAGCATCATACGGGTTGAACATCGCCAAACCCGCCGCCACCGCCCAAGAAGCCGTACAGTGGACTTATTTTGGCTATTTAGCAGCAGTCAAAGAACAAAATGGCGCGGCTATGTCTCTGGGACGGGTATCTAATTTCTTAGATAWCTACTTCGAGCGAGATTTGCAAAATGGCACTCTCACCGAAAGTGGGGCTCAGGAAATTATCGACCATTTCGTGATGAAATTACGGATGGTGCGGTTCCTGCGGGCTCCTGAATACAACCAACTATTTTCTGGTGATCCTACCTGGGTAACAGAATGTATTGGTGGTATGGGTGAAGATGGTCGCCCCTTAGTCACAAAAAACAGTTTCCGGTTCCTGCACACACTCTACACCTTGGGTGCTGCTCCTGAACCTAACCTGACTATTTTATGGTCGGAACGTTTGCCAGAGAACTTTAAGCGCTACTGTGCTAAGGTCTCCATTGAAACCTGTTCTACCCAGTATGAAAATGACGATTTGATGCGGGCAGAATATGGCGATGATTATGGCATTGCTTGCTGTGTTAGCGCCATGAAAATCGGTAAGCAAATGCAGTTTTTCGGCGCACGGGCGAATTTAGCCAAGGCGCTGCTGTATGCGATTAATGGCGGTAAAGATGAGACAACTGGCGAGCAAATCGGCCCCTCATGGCTTCCAGTTAAGGGCGATTATCTCGAATATGAAGATGTGGCGGAGAAATTCGATCGCTGTTTAGAATGGTTGTCTCGGTTGTATGTCAACACCCTGAATATTATTCACTTCATGCACGATAAATACGCCTACGAGCGGATTGAACTGGCACTGCATGATCGTGATGTATATCGGACGATGGCTTGTGGTATGGCGGGTCTGTCTGTGGTAGCTGATGCTTTCTCTGCTATTAAATATTCTCGGGTGAAAGTGATCCGCAATGACCAAGGTTTGGTAGTGGATTATGAAATCGAAGGCGATTATCCCAAATTCGGGAATAATGACGATCGCGTTGATGATATTGCTGCCAATTTGGTCAAGCAATTTATGAACAAAATCCGTCAGCACAAAACCTACCGGAACTCAGTTCCTACCCAGTCAATTCTGACCATTACTTCTAATGTGGTTTACGGTAAGAAAACTGGTAATACTCCTGACGGTCGGAAAGCTGGCGAACCTTTTGCACCGGGTGCTAATCCTATGCACGCACGGGATACACAAGGAGCGATCGCGGCTTTGGCTTCTGTGGCGAAACTGCCCTATGAGCATTCTCAAGACGGCATTTCTTACACCTTTTCTATTGTACCACAAGCATTAGGAAAACAGGAAGGCGATCGTATTAGCAACCTGGTGGGAATTTTAGATGGTTACTTCGCCGACGACGGCCATCATATTAACGTCAACGTCCTGAACCGGGAAACCTTGGTCGAAGCCATGGAACATCCCGAAAAATATCCACAACTAACCATTCGTGTATCCGGTTACGCCGTCAACTTTATCAAGTTGACCCGCGAACAACAATTAGATGTGATTAATCGTACTTTCCATAGTCGCATCTAGAGATTTATACACCGGGTTAATCTACAGTTAAATGTGATTAACTCGGTGGTTATCCATCATTAGTTAGTCTGTAATAACCCGGTTTTAATCAATCCGGGTTTCTGTTGTCTATTATCATAATTATGTCTGATTCTCAAACTCAAATATCGGGTAACATTCATTCCTATGAAAGTTGCGGAACCGTAGACGGTCCAGGAATTAGATTTGTCGTGTTTACCCAGGGTTGTCCCCTGCGCTGTCTTTATTGTCATAACCCCGACTGTCAAGAAGTAGCAGGCGGTAAACAAGTCACAGTCGAAGAAATCATCCAAGAAGTAGTCAAATATCGCTCCTATATGCGGTTTTCTAATGGCGGTATTACTGTCACTGGCGGCGAACCCTTAATGCAGCCAGAGTTTGTGGCAGAAATCTTCCGGCGCTGTCGGGAATTGGGTATTCATACAGCCTTAGATACCTCTGGTTATATCCCCATTAATGTAGCCAAACCAGTGCTAGATTATACCGATTTAGTGCTTTTAGATATCAAATCTTATCACAGCGAAACCTATCGGAAAGTCACCTGTGTTTCCGTAGAACCAACCCTGAATTTTGCCAAGTATTTACATGAGATTAATAAACCGACATGGGTGCGGTTTGTGTTAGTACCCAATTTAACTAATGACATCAATAATATGGAGGCATTAGCTAAGTTTGTGTCCGGCTTCAGCAATGTAGAAAAAGTCGAGATTTTGCCCTTTCATAAAATGGGAGAATATAAATGGGAGCAAATCGGCTATGAATATAAACTTAAAGATACCGAAGAACCCACCCCAGAAGAAGTCAGCACAGCTATAAATATATTTCAAAAGTATGGTTTGGCGGTGGTCGCTTAACACTTACTCTCAGCCTTGATCACTTAATCTGAAAGCGATCGCTCCTCATTAACCCCCCAAATCAGTCACCCTTTTTTCCCGATTAGATAAACTTTGAGTAATTTGATAGAGCAGAAATAAAGATACAATAATCCCCACCAACTCCGCCGCCATAGCATTAACAGCAGCCTGTAGTGTAATCATATCCATAGGCACAATAATCGGACCGCTGCGACTTAAAATAGCCGCCCCCTCACTCGGATTATAAATCGTGGCGGCTCCCGGTGGCACAGACAGCATTCTAAATAATAGAGCCCCCACCTTCCACATTGCCACAACCATAGCACAAATCATACCCGCTATATTAGTAGCTAACCCAATCCAAAGAGAGCGAGTTACACTAGCCTTACTCGGACGACGGTCTGGGTCAGTCAGTTGATCACCAATTCGGGTATAGTGAAAACACCAATAAATGGTAAACCCTAGAGCCAACAAACAACCATAAGCCAAAACTAAACCCACAAATGATTGTCAAGCCGTCTATTTCTGGCGGGACTGAGAAATAACGCAAACAACAACAGAAAAATGGGTACAACCCCAAAAAAACCCTGCAAACATAAGCCGATTAACCCTCCCTTTCTAAAAGCCAAGGCAATTTGATTAATATGGGACGGAGATGATTGGAAATTAACTTGCTCAGACATTGCCCATAAATTCCTAGTGAATCACAGTATTCTAGCGGTTCGATTAAATGGAGGCAATATGAATTTTTCCGATAAACTAATTAGCAGCATTGACCGCAACCAAAGTTTGCTTTATGTGAACCTCGACCCGGACCCGGAAGTATATCCGCCTAACTTTGAGAATGAGCAGGGTCTAGGGCTAGTTGATGATGGTAAACTCGTGGAGGAGTGGTATCGATGGTTAAAGGCGATCGTACACCAAACCGCCTACTTAGTTTGTGCCTATAAACTAACTTTAAATGCCTATTTAGGGCTTGGCTTGTCCGGGTGGCATCTTTTACAGCAGATTTTAGACCAGATCCCCTCTACAATGCCAGTCATTCTCGATGCTAAACACGCCGACCTCAATAGTGCCAGCCTGTTTGCGCGCATGATTTTTAAAGAATGGGGGGTTGATGCTTGTACCGTATCCCCCTACACCGGACAGGATTTGGTCACACCCTTTCTCCTCTATCCTGATAAAGCAGTATTTGTCCTGTGTGCCACCTCTAACCCCTCCGCTAACCTACTCCAAGAACATCCTAACCCGGCACATCCACTTTACTTAGAATTGGTGCGAGCTACCCAAACCTGGGGAACTCCAGAACAGGTCGGGTTAGAAGTCGGGGTCATGGCTGATGTGTTAGCACGAATTCGTCGTCAAGCCCCAGAACGTTTGATTTTGGTTCAGGGAAATAGTGCTGAGGAAAACGATCTAACCGAACAAGATGATCTGATCCAAATTCTGGCGGCGGGTTTGGGTGCTGACGGTGCGGGTCTATTGCTACCCCTACCACCACGTTTATTACAACGGGGAACTGTGACAGAGGCGGTGCGGTCTTTGCGAGATGCTATCAATGACGAACGCCTGCGGGTTATGCAAGGTAGTCCTAGCTGTGACCTGTGGCTTCCTGATGTCTGTTTCTTGGAAAATGAACCCCACCGCGACCTGATTCTGCAACTTTATGATATTGGTTGCATTATGTTTGGCGACCATGTGCAATCGTCAGGAGAGGTTCTACCCTATTATATTGACTTGCGCCGGATTATTTCCATCCCCCAGATTTTTCATCAAATTGTCGGAGCCTATGGGGAAATTCTCCAAAATCTTAATTTCGATCGCATTGCGGGTATTCCCTATGGGTCTCTACCTACAGCCACGGGTCTATCTCTCCGCTTAGGACGGCCTATGGTCTTTCCCCGAAAGGAAGTTAAAAGCTATGGGGCAAAAAGAGCCATAGAAGGACATTTTCAGCCAGGGGAAGTCGTTGTCGTTGTCGATGATATCCTCATTACCGGCAATAGTGTCATGAAAGGAGCCGCCACATTACAAGCCGCAGGACTCAGGGTTGAGGATATTGTCGTATTTATCGATCATGGTCGCAACGTCATGGAAAGGTTGACAGAAAATGGCTATCGTGGCCATGCGGTATTAAGTCTCGATGAAATTTCCCAAACCTTATATCAGGCTAACCGCATTTCCTCTCAACAATTTGAACTATTACAACAGCACGTTTAGTTGACTATTATAGTCATTTATTCCCCCAGTTTGGCTATATTGACATTACTTATCAATAAACTTAATGCTATCTATTATGATATAATCAGCGGCTCTGTCTTGGTGGCAATGTATTAACACCTATTAACCAGCCTATGACCTGCGGCTCACTCTTCCTTTATTAATAAAAATTCTTGTTTAACTCCCCACAGGGTGATATAGTTTGTCTGGAATTAGATGCAACTAATTCTTAATAACTGTCGCTGACAAAAACTAGATGAGGGTAACAAATGTTCAAACGTAGACATTTTTTGGCGGGGATGCTCACCCTAGCCTTAGTTCTGGGTATAGCCCAAGTTAGCCAGTCTCAGAATCAGACTTTAACTATTTACTCTGGGCGAGGAGAAGCTCTGATTGGTCCATTAATCAAACAAGCGGAACAGCAGCTAGGTATTAATATTAGGGTCCGCTATGGTGATACTGCGGAATTAGCGATCGCTATTCTCGAAGAAGGACGCAATAGCCCTGCTGACATATTTTTTGCTCAAGATGCTGGAGCCTTGGGAGCCTTACAAAAAGCCGGTCGAACTCGCGCCATTCCCGCACAAATGATCAGCAAAGTAGATTCTCGTTTCCGTTCCCCTAACAACCACTGGGTAGGGATTACAGGTAGAGCGCGGGTACTAGCCTACAACACCAACCAGGTCAACCGCAACCAACTACCCAACTCCATCTCTGAACTAACCCAACCCAAATGGCGGGGGAGAGTTGGCTGGGCTCCCACCAACGGTTCTTTTCAGTCCTTCGTTACCGCCATGCGCCTAGTAGAAGGTGATGCTAAAACCCTGGAATGGCTCCAAGCCATGAGAAATAATGGGGCTGTGGTTTACCGGAACAATACCGCTATTGTTGAAGCTGTAGGTCGAGGAGAAGTAGATATGGGGTTAACCAATAACTACTACCTATATCGCTTCTTAGCAGATGATCCTAACTTCCCTGTCGCTCACCACTACACCCGTGGCGATACGGGATCATTAATTAATATAGCCGGAGTAGCTATTCTCGACACAGCCAGAAACGCCCAAGATGCACAGCGATTTATCCAGTTTTTACTGACCAATAACGCCCAAAACTTCTTCGCCCGAGAAACCAAAGAATATCCCCTAGTCGAAGGGATACCAGCCCCAGAGCGACAGTTATCTATTGATCAAATCAATCCGCCAAGAATTGACTTAGCCAATCTAGCTGACTTACAGGGGACCCTGGTACTGCTACAACGGGCAGGCGTGTTATAGAATTAGACTTTAGGGTGCGAACATATTGCTGCTTGACGCACCCTAGCTATTGATGATGAGAGGGCGATTAACTGGTAATTTCGCGATATTTTCGGAAATATGTTGGTAAGTATGATCATTATTGCACTTGCGCTCAGCTATAGCGACCAATATTTCGAGCCCGATTCTGAATCATAACAACTTGAACTGGTAAGCTGGCATAATCTTGATAGGGTTCTCACCTGTTCCCGATGGATAGGGGTAAACCACTGTAAATCAATCACCATAACTTCTAATGTCAATGTAACCGGGTCAAGACAAATTCCCGCCGCCCGTGTTTCGTCGATTTGAGCAGTCCAATATTCAATACCATCGATTTGGTCGGCCCTACCCTGACGAACTAATTCTAACAAAAGCTGTTCTTTGGGATTCCCCCAATTAGCATCGACCATGGACAAAGCGCGATCGATGCGACTTTCGAGAGTTTCAGGTTCCCAATTCTTGGTTTGGGCTAGATGGTAAATCTGTCTAAGTTCTATATTCCCGAATTTGGTGGACAGAGGGAGTTCTGCGAGTGAGCCATCCGGGTTGATATAAGTTTTGGTAGATGTAGTCATCACAATCATATTTCTCTCCAGGACAAGTAAGCGGCCAACCTTTTAGTATCTTCATCATCCCAAAGGTTTCCGAAAATCTCAGTGATTTCTCGGAGTGATTCTGGTGATGTTCATAGTGTTTCTGGGTGAGACTACGCAAATTAACTGATGACGCAATCAACTCAGTTGTGGTGATGGTGATCACTTTTTGGACCAGTGGAGGGGATTTTAGCGACTGATAGACAACCGTAGGTAATTAATCCCGGCTTTCACTGCTTCATAGCCAAACAGTAGAATTAAACCGGAAAGGACTGCTCCCATCAAACAAACTACTAATCCCCCCAAGGTAATGGCCCCATCATCATCTAACAGCCCAAATCCGGTAATAAAAATCCCGATCGCTGGTAGTGTATTAGTTAAGGGAATGGGGAGCATCATGGAGACTGCCATAATGGCGATCGCACAACCAATCACAACCCGTCCCACCGGATGAGTACAAATAAAACTCAAGCGGGGACGACAAACCACCTCAATTTTCTGTAACCAAGGAATCCCCACTTTTAAAATTCCCTGTACCTTTTCCAAAGACATAGGACGGTTGAGCCATGAATTTGGAAACCAAGGCGTTTGTGAACCCCAAATCAATTGAATAGCTAACAAAAATAATAAAATTCCAAAGGGAATCGAATAGCCAGGAGCCGGAATCGGGAGGGCGGAAGGCAGCGCCAGCACCACAAACAAAAACCCAAAAATCCGCTCTCCTGCCAGAGTAATAATATCACCCAGCGTTACCTGAGATGAACGCGACTCTTCCCAAAAATAGCGCTGAAGTTCAACAGAAAGTTTTGCCACAAGCCACAGCAAAGATAAAAAAACTAAGTAGAATCAATCAACCAGAATATAGTTAGGCAACCGTTTCCGGTTGCCATCACAAATACCTAAATTAAATCCCCAGAAAAACTTGACAGATTAATCAGTTCCCATAGTCCAGGAATTGCTATATTCAATCTGTTCTGGGGTCAAGGTATCAATAGCAATACCCATCGCCTTCAACTTCAGGCGAGCAATTTCCTGATCGACATCTTGGGGGATAGAGTGCAGACCGGGTTCAAGTTTGCCTTTATTTTTCACCAGGTATTCACAAGCCATCGCCTGGTTAGCAAAACTCATATCCATAACGGCACTAGGATGACCTTCAGCAGCAGCCAAATTGATCAAACGTCCTTCACCCAAAACGACAACAGATTTACCAGTTTTGAGCTTATATTGTTGGGTAAAGTTACGAACTTCCTTGATTTCTGTAGAACGTTCCGCCAGGGCTTTCAGGTCAATTTCAATATCGAAGTGACCAGAGTTACAAACCATAGCCCCATCTTTCATCACATCGAAATGTTCCCCACGAATAACGTGCTTATTACCAGTTACAGTAATAAACAAATCTCCCACGGCAGCGGCTTGTTCCATAGGCATGACCCGGAAACCGTCCATGACGGCTTCAATAGCCCGGACTGGATCAACTTCGGTAACAATCACATTAGCACCCAATCCACGAGCGCGCAAGGCGGAGCCTTTACCACACCAACCGTAACCGACAACGACGACATTTTTACCAGCGAGGAGAACATTAGTAGCGCGGATAATACCATCAAGGGTAGATTGACCAGTTCCGTAGCGGTTATCAAAAAAGTGCTTAGTATCCGCGTCGTTAACGTTCATAGCGGGGAAAGTCAGTTTCCCATCATTAAACATGGCGCGCAGACGCACAATTCCGGTAGTGGTTTCTTCGGTGGTGCCGATAATTTCAGGTATTTGATGCTGACGGTTTTTAACGAGGGTAGCAGTGACATCACTACCGTCATCAATAATAATATTGGGGCGGTGATCTAGGGCAATCTCGACGTGGCGCAGATAGGTGGCTGTATCTTCCCCTTTCATAGCGAAAACGGGGATGCCATAATCAACCACCAAACTAGCGGCTACATCGTCTTGGGTAGACAGGGGGTTACTAGCAATAAGTATAGCATCCGCGCCCCCAGCTTTGAGAGCGATCGCCAAATGTGCTGTTTCTGTGGTGACGTGACAGCAAGCGACTAAACGAATACCTTCAAAGGGCTTTTCTTGGGCAAAACGTTCTTCAATTTGGCGCAAAACTGGCATTTCACGCCCCGCCCATTCAATCCGTTGTTTGCCTTTTGAGGCGAGTGTTGGGTCTTTAATTTCATATTTGGCTTGGACGGTTGTTGAACTCATGCAGTTATTTCCTTTATAAATCGCGTTTTCACTGCCAAATGTTTGGCAAATTATTAGGGGCACCCAACTTATGGACGATTGGCCTTTCCGATTCTAGCACCATTAACCGCAACATATTATATATCATCGAGGTAATTCGGGCTGATATCGGTAAGCATATCGATAATAGCGGTAATATCTCAGAGCGGCTCTGAGTAGATGAGACTGGGAAGCCACCCCGGCTAGTTCCAGATGGCTAGTATCTCCGGCTAGTTCCAGGTTCCAACCATGATCATCAGCTACTAACTTGACTAGAGAGCAAAGAGAGGTTTTGAGTTTCGCTTTTCTCGTAATTAGTCCTTGGGTGAGTCCTTCGACTGAGGCTGCATGACCTACTAAGAGGAGATTTTGGGGGTATTGTGTGGTTAAGCGTTGGATAGTGCTGGCCATGCGTTGTTGAGCCATTGACCAGGTTTCGGGATACTGCAAACTTTGGGGGGATTGATAGTTAAGATTAATGCGGGGAAAATCTGCTTTGAGTTCTGATGGCGATCGCATTTTCGGCAAATAGGGGAAGGTGTAACCACTTAAAAACTCTCCCAGTCCCGGTTCTAGTTGCACTGGTAAATCGAGAACTTCGGCGACGGCGTGGGCGGTAGCAACGGTTCGCAGAAATGGGGATGCGAAAATGTAGTTAATCTTTTCTTCCCCTAGACGTTGGGCTAGGGCGATCGCTTGCTTCTCGCCTTTGGCTGACAACGGCGGGTCAAAGGGATTGCTACTGCTACGATACCAATTGGAATCGGCATGGTCTTGGCGATCGCCGTGTCGGGCGATCCACAGGGTTTGATTCATCTTAAGGGCAGGTTGTCACGCTTTTCGGGCTATTTCAATCATAACCCGATAGTCATCCCATCACCGACGCTTCCGGCTTTCCTATTACCTAGGTATCGATGAGCGATTATCACTTGTTATCCCTACTGGGAATATCGGTGTCGAGGGTGGGGCGCAACTGAATTAGGCGATCGCCTTGATGACTACGCGGCATCACCACCAACGGCGGGCGGCGGGTTTCATCGGGTTCAGGTAGGGCTGGGAATATATAATAATCCCCATCCACATCAATCAGCAACCGCCAGACGCGATTCTGGCTGGGGTTATTAATCGCCGCACTCAGCAGTTGCTGGTAGCTGCTTGGGTCACCAATAATGCGGATACCTTGAGGATTGCGGATATCATCGGGGTTCACCCCCAAGGGAAAACTATCCTCTCGCACAACCACCGTCACCACCGGGAGAGACGACGTTTCATTCACCGCATCCCGCCACGCATCGGCTTCTCCCTGCCATTGTGCCAGCCAGAAACAGCCCGCCAGCAGCCAACAGATAATCAATGTTTCATCCAGGAGCGATCGTAAAAAGCGCAGAGATTGATACTCCAACAGGTGGAACTCCAGAAACGACTTCAGCAGTTGCAGCAGTCCCCGATACAACCGAAACAGCCCGCGTTTCCAGAGGCGTTGAGGCGGTTGACCCCGGGTTAAACGAGTATTCAGACAATCCACTGTCCGCTGATAGATTTTCTGCATTCCAGCTTGGAACCTTTGGGAGGGTTGCCCTTCCAGTAACCACAGACTGCAATAAACCCCCACCACAATCAAGGCGATGGTTATAATAGTATGGATAATTGCGCGGAAACTGCCGAAAAACACTTGAAAGGCAGCAATATAAAACGACTCTAGGGGTAAAGGGAGCGTCGTCACTTCCAGTTGGAAAAATCCGAAATAGATCCAGCGATAAGTCCAACCCGTGAAGTATAGCACCGCCCCCAACATCACCAGTAAACTGGCAATTCTTCCCAGTGCAAAAGTTTCCGGGGGTAAACGCGGTGACTCACTCATCTCAACCTTATCCCAAAGATGACAACAAACCCTCTCGGGGCTACCTCTTACCGTTTGGCAACTCGGTCCTCATCCGCCCTCACCCCAGCCCTCTCCCAGAGGGAGAGGGAGCAAGAGGGGGAGCCAGATTCAAGGTTTCCGGGGGCAAACGCGGTGACTCACTCATTTCAACCTTCTCCCAAAGATGACGACAAACCCCATCGGGAGTACATCTTACCGTTTGGCAACTCGGTCCTCATCCGCCCTCACCCCAGCCCTCTCCCAGAGGGAGAGGGAGCAAGAGGGGGAGCCAGATTCAAGGTTTCCGGGGGCAAACGCGGTGACTCACTCATTTCAACCTTCTCCCAAAGATGACGACAAACCCCATCGGGAGTACATCTTACCGTTTGGCAACTCGGTCCTCATCCGCCCTCACCCCAGCCCTCTCCCAGAGGGAGAGGGAGCAAGAGGAAGAAGGAGAACCGGATTCAAGGTTTCCGGGGGCAAACGCGGTGACTCACTCATTTCAACCTTCTCCCAAAGATGACGACAAACCCCATCGGGAGTACATCTTACCGTTTGGCAACTCGGTCCTCATCCGCCCTCACCCCAGCCCTCTCCCAGAGGGAGAGGGAGCAAGAGGGGGAGCCAGATTCAAAGTCCCTCTCCCAGAGGGAGAGGGATTCAGGGTGAGGGATACCCCATCGAGTTCTAAACCAGTCTAATCTGTTATGAAACATCCAACTTGCCATATCTTGTCACTGGTTTTAATGGTTTCCTCCCTGGGAATAGCGGGCTGTGGCATGAGCTTTCCGTCCCAAACGGCTGAAGTTACCCCTACTGGGCAACTCAATCCATTACCCTCACCGCCAATTATTCAAGTCATGCTCCCAGTGAGTGTCAAAATTGAGTTAAAAGCGGGGGGGAGTGGCAACCATGAATTACTGGGATTTAACCCAGAAACCCGCCAACTGCAACTGGCGGGACTTTCTGAAGGATTGCCCCTGACGGAAATTGCCAAAATAGAGCGCGATCGCCAGAAAAATCAGGGGGTAGTTCTTGGAAGGGGGCCTAAAATTCGCGGCGAGGATCTCGGCAAGCCAGAAACTTGGCGGGTTCCCTTCTCTGCCATGCAGTCTGGGCAGGAAAACCAGATCACAATTCGGGGTCCAGAGGCTTGGGAGGATGATGATTTACAGGGAAAACTCGAACTCCAGGGCGATTATGATTTTATATTAGATCAGATCATCCCCTTGTCAGAGGATGAGATGGAAATGGTGGTGAGTAAAGTGCGTCGTGACGCGGCGGAGTAAGTCCTAGAGAACCACCATTTCGCTATTTAATGTGATGGGGTTTCTTGGTTCATTCACATCAATAAAGATATTCGTATCCCCTAACCTGACCAACATTGCTCTTGATGAATTATCCCGAGGACGGATGAATAGAAATCACTTTAATACTTTGAGTTCGATGGATAGATTTTAGGGTTTTTTCATTCGTTATAAATTCTGTAGCCCCAACGGAGACTGCCGCAGCAATATGTAAAGCATCCATTGCTCCGAGTCCAAACTGGCTAGATTCTTGATGAGCATTTTCAATCATCCTGTTAATGTCATTGGCTCAATAAGTGACCGCCTGAAAAAAGGTTTCATAAAACTTGATTTCGCTACTTTGCTGGTTATAAATTGCTTTAGGCAAGACCTCTAATTTTACAAAAATACTAGAGGCAAATTCTCGCCGATCATCTTCTAAAACTTGTAAAGCAAGTTCAGCGATTTCATTTTGACCCCGATCCGCATAAATTAGCACTCCCGCATCGATAAAAGTTCGGATCATGAGGGGTTTAGATATCCTCCACGACGTTCGGCTTTCTCCTGTTCGATTTCTTCCGGGGTTAATAATGGGGGTCCCGATTCTATAATTTCTTGGCGGATTTTTCTGAGTTGTTGTCCTAAGCGGGAACTAGATTGAGTCGGTTTTGGGGTTGGATGAATGACCTCAATAAAAGCAAGAACTTGTTGCTGTTGCTCAGGGTCTAAAGTTTTCCATTTTTCTAATAGTTGTTCGGTGGTCATTTTGCTAAATTCCTTAATCGAGTGGAGTTGATATAATCGGCTATCCAATCGGGTCACCGATCATATCCCAACGGCTCTAGTTTGCGACTCGCTGCCAGATACTCACAAGCAACTTGCCAGAGGAGAACAGCAATGGCTTTCTCGCCCGGATTTGAGATTTTAGGCGGAATGAGTCGGGAGGAATTGACCCATAATTCCACTTCCGCGCCTTCGGGCAAATGGCAATCTGTTTTCAAGATAAAGGTCCCGTTGTGATAGACCGCTTTTAAGGGGTGGGGCATGACCAGAGGACTCCTTTCGGGTGAAACCTAGGGCAGTGAAAAACGCCTAGAGAAACAGAGGCAAGTTGTGTCTATGATAGCAAACGCTATCATTCTCAGCGAACCCAAGGTTGAGTTGCTCCGCAATCCGTTGTTCTATTTCTGGGGTGAGGGATAGGTTCATGGCATCAGCAAGAGCGTGATTACCTTGATTATAGTAGTAGAGAAACGGCAGGGGCGATGAGACTCAAATCATGGCTCTGTCAGGACTTACGCATTGGGGAAGGACCAACCATCAATCTGTAGAGGCGAATTTGACCAATCAATCAATGTCACTGTATTTAATTATAGCGATTCTCAGACTCATTAGGTAAAGCCCTCACCCCAAACCCCTCTCCCATACGGGAGAGGGGCTTTAAAAAGTACCTCACCAATCCACCGAACCGCTATAAAGCCCTTCCCAACCCAATATTTATAAAGGGTTTTAACGCATTTTAAAACTTTTCTTGAATATGTTCCGTTAGATAAGCAATAAGCGTATCTTTGTTGATTTTGTGTTCAGCAACTTGAATCATTAAATCATAAGCCTTATCTTGAGAGAGTTGTAGCTGATAATGATTAACCTCCAGAAAGGCGATCGCCGTAGCCAGATCGGTTCGTTTATTGCCATCTAGAAAAGGGTGATTCATACAGATATGGAATAAGTAGGCAGCGGCTTGGGCGGGAATGTTTGGATGTAGATATTGCCCACCAAAGGTTGCTTGAGGTTGGGCTAGGGCAGATTCAAGCAGTTCTTGATCGCGGATGCCATGGAACCCACTAAACTGATCGATCTGAGCCTGATGGATTTTCAGGACGCTAGTCAGGGGTACGAATTTAGGCATCTGCAAGGCGACGATAAACCTCCTCCCATTGCGGCAATGTATCTAAATAGGCTTGGAAGAAGGGGTCTTCCTCAACTTTTTCTTGGGATTTTATTTGGCGAATATTTTCTAAAATAACCTCCAGGGTTGACTCAGGTAATGAGTCTAGTTCTTTGATAATTTGTTCTTTGAGGGTCATATTTTTTTATCGTTAATTCAGTAATAACATTGCCGAATGGTGAAACCTAGGGGGGTGAAAAACGCCTAGGGAAACAGAGGCAAGTTGTGTCTATGATAGCAACCGCTATCATTCTCAGCGAACCCAAGGAAGCCGCCAACAGGGGCCGCTTCACAGACAGAATTGGTTCCCATTATTGACCCGGGTTCGGTTGCTGTAAACGGTTGAAGATGCGATCGCAGACCACTTCTCCATCTATAAGTTGTCCCTGTTCAATTGGAGGGGCACTCATCGCAATTTCCTGACGCAGTTCACTCAGCTATTGCTGGTGTTGGTCCAGGAGTTCTAGGGCGGCTAAGATGACCTCATGGGTGGATTGGTCATGTCCTGGGTTGAGTTGAGCCGCAATCCGTTGTTCTATTTCTGGGGTGAGGGATAGGGTCATGGCATCAGCAAGAGTGTGATTACCTTGATTATAGTCGTGGAGAAACGACAGGGGCGATGAGACTCAAATCATGGCTCTGTCAGGACTTACGCATTTGGGAAGGGCCAACCATCAATCTGTAGAGGCGATTCGCGAATCGCCCCTACATTTAGGGGTCATGTCCTGTCTGTGGCGGTTGGGGCGACTCAATTTCTGCGCCTTCGGGCAATAATAAAGGAGAGGCAGTTACAGGGAGAGTTGAGCGATGACTGGACGTTTAATTCCTAATCTAATTATCAAAAATCTCATCAAAAATTTCTCGCTTGACTCGAAAATTTATTTCTGTGATTTTTTGATACAAAACATCAAAATCTGAAATATTAATCTGACCTTATAAGTGTAATTTGCGAACCACTGCCAAAGTTCCTTTAACATTTAAGCCCAATCTTTTAGCCTCCTTTCTAGCCGCAAAGTCATCAAGAATTATATAATCTGCTTGTAACTCTATTGCCAAAGAGATGGCCTCTGATTCCCCTCGGCCTAGCCTATCATTTAAACGATTCGCCAAAGATAGTAATTTAAGTTCTTGGACTAATAATTGCTGATTTTAAATCAGTCGATTAACGTATTTTGATGCTGAATCTGGTTTGGCATTGATTTCTAATTGCACCCCTAGGGGGATATAAAACTGATGGGCGTCATTGATAAAATTTTCTAGGAAGTCTAATCTAGCCAGGAAAATTAACGGAGAACAATTGAAAACAATTTTCATCGTTTTTACCAAGTTTTTTCCATTTTAATATCTTCAGGGGTAAGATAAGAGAAATCGATACTCATCATTTCAAAAATATTTAAAAGCATCTCCGGTTCCATCTCCATGATTTCTGCTCCTTTCTGAAGGCTAATTAATCGAGAAACTAAAGCACCCACGACGAAAACAAATTTTTCCTTTTGTTCGATATCATTAAAAAGTTGCACTTCGGCAGCAATTTCTTGAAATTGGGTTGTGTTTTTCATGATTTTTTCTGGTTTTTTCAGTGATTATGAATCCGAATACCCATTGATAGTCCGAGCAATATCGATGCTATCGGGTCGAGGAAAAATGATGTAAACGGTTGAGGATGCGATCGCACACCTGTTCTCCATCTATAACTTGTCCCTGTTCAATTGGAGTGGCACTCATCGCAATTTCCTGACGCAGTTCAGTCAGCTATTGCTGGCGTTGGTCCAGGAGTTCTAGGGCGGCTAAGATGACCTCATGGGCGGATTGGTCATATCCTGGGTTGAGTTGATCCGCAATCCGTTGTTCTATTTCTGGGGTGAGGGATAGGTTCATGGCATCAGCAAGAGCGTGATTACCTTGATTATAGTCGTGGAGAAACAGCAGGGGCGATGAGACTCAAATCATGGCTCTGTCAGGACTTACGCATTGGGGAAGGGCCAACCATCAATCTGTAGAGGCGATTCGCGAATCGCCCCTACATTGAGGGGTCATGTCCTGTCTGTGGCGGTTGGGGCGACTCAATTTCTGCGCCTTCGGGCAATAATAGAGGAGAGGAAGTCACAGGGAGAGTTGAGCCATGACTGGACGCTGGGTAAGTTCGCTGTTGACGGTTTCGCTGCTGTTGGGCATGGGGTCTCTGTCGCCTTGGGTGGAGGCACAGACGGTTTTGGTGCAGGGGAGACTGTCGCAAAGGGAGGTTGAGGAACTGTTACAGGAAGCCCTTAAACAGACACGACAGGGGCAACCTGTGCAGGCGATTGAGACGTTTGAGCGTGTTTTAGAAGCGGCTCGACAATGGCAACATCGGCAGTTGGAAGCTGTAGCCCTTTTAGGGATTGGTCGAAATTATAACCGGATCGGACAAAGACAAAAGGCTTTAGAGTTCTATGAACAAGCACTGATTCCTTTTCGAGAGACGAATAACAGATCAGGGGAAGCCACCATCCTCACTAACATTGGCTTGGTGTACAATGCCTTGGGCAACCGGACTAAATCTTTGGACTATTTCAATCAGGCTTTGCCAATTTTCCGAGAAGTGGGCGATCGATCAGGAGAAGCCACCACTCTCAGCAACATAGCGTCTGTCTACCGAGACACCAATCAACCGGACAAAGCCATCACCCACTGGGAAGACTCCCTCAACATCCTCCTCTCCCTGCGTAGTGAACTGCAAAAAGAATTCCGGGAGACTTTCCTCCAAACCAATCGCGGCCCCGCCGTCGCCCTGGTTGACATCCTCATCGACCAAAACCAGCCCCAACGCGCCTTTGAATGGGCGAACCGCTTCACCACCTACGAACTCGCCGATTATAACCGTCTCATCGGTGTGAGAGTCGCCAACCCCGAAGCCCAAGCCGCCCTCGATGACCGAAAAATTGGGTACAAGCCCCGTCCTTTAGCGTAGCGGAGGACGGCTTTTTGGGTTTAACTTTATCATTCTGTCAATTTGGTGTTAGTATTTGATGCAAGAGCAAGCGCTGTCAAAATGTTCGTACTCGAATACAAAGTCAAGCCCAAGCCACGTCAAATTGAAGCCATCAACGAAGCTATTCGGACCACTCAATTTGTTCGCAATAAAGTTTTGCGTTATTGGATGGACAATCGGGGTGTAGGCAAGGTTGAGTTATTTAGATACAACACGAGATTAAGAAAAGAGTTTAATTTTGTTAACGATTTAAACTCCCATGCTTGCCAAGCTGCTGTTGAGAGAACCTTAAGAGCAATTACTCGTTTTTACGAAAATTGTCAAAATAACGTCAAAGGTAAAAAGGGTTATCCTCAATTCAAAAAACACTCTCGTTCAGTTGAGTATAAAGTCTCGGGATGGAAACTATCAGACGATAAACGTCATATTACCTTTACAGATAAAAAGGGTATAGGTCAACTTAAGTTGATAGGTTCTAGGGACATTAATTACTACCAACCTGAGCAAATTAAGCGGGTCAGGATTATTAACCGTGCCGATGGATATTATGTTCAATTCTGCATTAAATTAGACCCTAGAGATACCATAAAACCTTTAAATCCCTCTAAACAAGCAACAGGTATTGATGTCGGTTTAAAATTCTTTTTGGTTGATGCACAAGGAAATCAAGTTGATTGTCCCCAGCTTTATCGTCAATCAGAAAAACAATTAAATCGTCTCAATAGAAGAAAGTCTAAAAAATACCGCAAAGGTCAAAAACAATCCCGGAATTATCACAAAGCTAGACAAGGATATGCCAAAAAGCATTTAAGAGTAAGCAGACAGCGAGAAGAGTTTGTCAAGAGCGTGGCACTCCGTTTAATCCAATCTAACGATTTGGTAGTTTGTGAAGACTTAAATATTCGAGGTATGGTTAAAAATCATCGTTTAGCTAAGTCGATAACTGATGCAGGATGGGCTACTTTTAGACGATGGTTAGAGTATTTTGGGGAGAAGTACGGCAAGTTAGTGATTGCTGTTCCACCTCATAATACTTCTCAAAATTGCTCTAATTGTGGGCAAAAAGTCGAGAAGTCGTTATCTACTCGTACTCATGTATGTCCTAACTGTGGATATATAGATTGTCGTGATAGAAACGCAGCCATCAACATCTTGCAAAAAGGATTAAGTATGGTGGGGCGCACCAAATCTCAAGCTTCAGGAGACTTGTCCTCTAGTTGTGTTGGAGAAATCCTGCTCAATTACGGTGAGTCTGTGAATGAAGAATCCCCCCGCCTTTAGGCAGGGGAGCGTCAAAGCCTCAGCGTCCAGAAAGTCCCCATCGATGCCGATGAATTTAACAACTGGGTGACAGACTATCGCCAGATGCTCCAAAGCCGCAATTCTGGCTATCGTCGGGTTTCCGCCTCCCTCTACGACCACCTGATCCGCCCGGTTGCCCAAGACATTGAGGCACTCAACCCCCAACAACTCGCCATCATCGCCACCGGGTCCCTGCGACAATTCCCCTTTGAAACCCTCCGGGACTCACAAACCGACCGTTTCCTCCTGCAACAGTACCCCATCCATTACCTCACTCGTCTCTCCAGTCGTTCCCTCCTCGCCAATCCTTCCCCCTCCCGGTTTCTCACCTTTCCCCTGTGGACGATTCCCCTCCTCCTGGGAGTCCTGGGCATTGGCGCGMCGGTCAAACACCATTGGAAACTGGGGGGAACTTTGCTCACCGTCGCCCTAGTCACCGCCACCCTTTCCCCCCGCTTCTCTGCGGACTACCGAGTGCTAGGCTTTGCCAATCCCCAACCCCTAGACCCCTTTAACCTACCGGGAACGGAAGCGGAAGTCGATGCCCTCCTCCGCCTCGCCCCAGAGAGTGAGATTTACCGCCACCAACAGGCCACCTTGGAGGTGTTCAAACGTCAATCCCCCCGTCATCGCTATCTGCATCTAGCCACCCACGGCTGTTTTCAGCAATTGGGTTGTTGTTTGCAGGAGAATTGTCCCGATTATAAACCCGATATGAAACCCAACACCCTGTTATTTGCCGATGGAGAATATCCCCTAGCGGATGCGGCGTTACTGGGGTTACAGGATACGCAATTGGTGGCCTTAACCGCCTGTCAGACCGCGTTACAGACCAATATCGATGGAGATGCGATTATGGGGATGGCTTATATTTGGGAACGTGCCGGAGCCCGGGCGTTGATGGCGACCTTGTGGAATGTGGATGACCAGGCGACAGAGGTGGTGACAACGGAATTTTATCGTCTGGTGATGCAGGAGGGGTTAACCAAGGTGGAGGCGTTGCGTCAGGCGAAGTTAAGTCAGTCTCACCGTCATCCGTTTTTCTGGTCGCCCTTGGTGTTGATTGGCGACCCCCGTTAGGGAGTCACCACCAGAACCAGAACTATAGAGTTGACTGGAGACCGTTGGGGTTCCCCAACTCTAAACTAGAAAAGAGTTACCTTGTAAGTTGTGGGTTCTATTTCTGACGAAACCCCATTTCTGGAAACCCTTAAAGATGGGCGCACTTTTCGCGCCTAATAGCTAGAATCTAGGAAGGAGGGCAACCCGACGTCAATTATTTGCTCTCATCGGACCACATTAGTTTTTGGCAAGGAGGGTCTCGACGAGAGTTTTCCCGTTTAATGAATCGGATAAGTCAGCATTCTCTATTGTCAGAGATTCTCCAATGCCTTGCCTCGGCTCCCATTTTACCCTTTGATGTGCAGGCGATCGCAGTTTTCCAGGAGCTACGAAGCGCAAAAAATTCGAGTATCTACAATGGATCTGAGAATGGCGGCGATCGCGGGATAGGGCGATCGGGTTTTGTTAACCCGAAACCTCCAAGATTTCAGGAAAGTCCCAGGCTTAACAATTCAAGATTGGACAGTTGATTAACGCGCCCATCAGGTCATCTCCCACTTATTCACGCATCCTGACCCGAAACCGGGTTTCTGGAACAACGGGTAATGGTTATTTAATCGGATTAGATATGACTTCGGAAATACCGTAGGTCAGGACTCCGGGAATTTCTAATCAGCTAAAATTCAGCGGTGCGACATTTACAAGATTTTTTCACCCTCCAGGAGGTAACCGATGACAGAAATTACGACCCATGAACTGCCTCAAATTCTCCAGAATCTCTTTTTAGAAGTCGAACGCACTAAAACCCCCATTACGGTCATCCATGAAGGCAAACCCTTAGTGATTATCTATCCCGCCACTCCCTCAGATGAACGCCCCGCTTTTGGGGTCATGAAGGGAAGCGGTGAAATTTTAGGAGATATAATTACTCCAGATCCTCAACCCTGGGATGTGCTGCAATGAAACTGCTGCTAGATACCCACATTTGGCTGTGGTATTTACTGGGAAACCAACGCTTATCAAGCCAACTTCAAACTACAATTGTCGCTCCTAATACTGAACTTTGGCTGAGTCCAATTAGCATTTGGGAAACATTGATTTTAGCAGAAAAAAAAACGGATATCTTTACATCCTGACCCGATTACATGGGTTAACTTAGCGTTGAAAACACTGAAAACTCGTGAAGCTGAGATGAATTATGCCATTGCTATTTTAAGTCGCCAGATTTCCCTACCCCATCAAGACCCAGCCGACAGATTTATTGTAGCCACCGCTATGTACTATGGGTTAACACTGGCTACAGTTGATGCTAATATTATCAGCAATTCAGCGATCGAAACCGTTAGTTAAGCAATAGTCTAGCTTGATATTGCGTCAGGCGAAATTAAGTCAGTCTCACCGTCATCCGTTTTTCTGGTCGCCCTTGGTGTTGATTGGCGACCCCCGGTAGTCCAGACGCTGGGTTAGGACTCGGGGAATTTCTAGTAAACTAAAATTAACGACACCGTGAATCGAACCGAATCACAAGGAAACCATCAAGTATGAGCGAACTACTTTCCAGAATTACCGTTAATCCTAGACAATGTGGCGGTCGCCCCTGTATCCGAGGAATGAGAATCCGAGTATCCGATGTCCTGGACTTGTTTGCCTCCGGTTTAAGTCAGGGAGAAATCCTTGAAGAAATGCCTGATCTCGAAGCTGGTGATCTCAAGGCTTGTCTAATCTATGCGGCTCGTAAACTAAACCACCCCCGTTTGAATCTGTTAAGCATTTAAAGATGAGCATGAATCCCCTCTCTAATCTAATCGCCAGTGATACCTGGGTTCCTGCTACCTGGAATGAGTACCTGAGTGCTTTGGATGACCCCGCCCACGCTAAATCCAAAGGCTATTACAGTAATGGGCGAATGCGATTAGAAATGCAACTCTCCGTAGGTTTTGACCACAGCAACAATCATGCAATTATCGCCCTTGCTATTAATCTCTATGGCATTTTGAAACGCATTCCATTCACAATTGTGGGCAACTGTTCTTTCCGCAAAACCGGCTATGTCGAATTTCAGCCGGATTTAGCTTGTTACGTTGGCACCAAAGCCACCGCTATCCCCAGGGGCACTGACATTGTAAACCTGGAAGAGTATCCGGTGCCGGATTTGGTGGTGGAGGTGGCAAAATCATCCCTGTGGGACGATCGCACGGTTAAGCGAGTGCTGTATGAAGAGGTGGGGATTGCTGAGTATTGGATTGTGAACGTGGAAACTGGGGAAGTATTGGCTTATCAAATGAGCGATCGCGGTAGTCAACGAATTGATGTCTCTTTGATGTTTCCAGGACTAGAGATAGCGACCCTAGACCAAGCGCTACAACGGAGTCGCAACCAAGACCAGTCCCAAGTTGGGGCCTGGTTAATGGCACAGTTTCAGTCCCCTGAACATGGATAATGGACATGGGAATAGTCCTGCATCCCAATGAGCCAAAGCCTCTATGCTGAAATTCACACCTAAATCTAGCTTAGGGGTGGGCGCGAGATGGTTTGGGACTAAGGCGATCGCCTCCTAAATATCTGATTTATTGTGATTATTTAACCATTCTAAAAGTTAAATTAATTCGCGGTTCCACAACTTGGGAAGTTTTGGGGATTTGATGTTGCCAAAAGTGCTGAGTCTCCCCTTTCATTAACAGCAGACTACCGCTGGTTAAGTCAATATTAAATTTCCGGTTTTTGTGGATTTTATGCTTCCCAGAAAATCGACGGGTTCCCCCTAAGCTGACTGAGGCGATTATCGGATTTTTCCCTAGTTCTGGTTCATCATCGCTATGCCACGACATACTATCTTTTCCATCCCGATAGAGATTAATTAAAACACTATTAAAAGTCACTTCCGCTATATCTTCAACCTGGGATTTGATTGATTTAAGTGTCGGGTTCCAGGGTTGTGCATGATGTTTGATGCCTGAATATGTATAGGATTTTCCTGCATCTGCATACCAAGCTGTCAGTCTCGGTATGGGTCTGATTTTTCCAAATATTTTAATCTCTTCTTGTCTCCAATTAAGGGATTTATACAACTCCCAAAATAAGCGATCGCTTTCTTTCAATGTCAAAAAATTGCCATACAATATGACCAAACCATCAGTATCAATAATCACTTTTTTGCCTAAATCTTTCACTGAACCAGGATGGCTGATATCTGGTTGATTATCCCACAGTCTCATTTGCTGATACATAATTCCACCAAAATTAATCACTGGGAAATGCTGCTTTTATCTGATTACCCATATTTTAGCATAAACGCCGATTTCTTAGTGCCAACTATCAGGATTAAACATGAGATTTTGGGTCTAGTGCATCTCGTAATCCATCGCCAATATAGTTGATACTAATTACTGTTAAAAAAATGGCTGCACCGGGAAATATAACCATGTGCGGCGCGGTTTCTATGTAGTTTTGGGCATCATATAACATCCTTCCCCAGGTGGGAATATCTGGGGGAAATCCTAACCCTAGAAAACTTAGGGTTGATTCCGTGATAATTGCTGTTCCTACTGATAGGGTCGCTGCGACAATAATCGGAGTCAGAACATTCGGGAGAATATGAACTAAAATTAAACGGTGCGGTTTAGCCCCGATCGCCTTAGCTGCTATCACAAAATCCATCTCTCTCGTTGACCAAAAACTCGCTCGCACTAATCGGGCTACAGACATCCAATTAAGTCCCCCTACTACTAATACAATTAAAATGAAAATTCCCGCTTCTGAACCGGCGATCGCTCTCATCGGTTCCCGAAATAAGTAAATCACTAATAATAATATCGGCAATTGCGGTAACGCTAAAAATAAATCCGTTACTCCCATTAATATACTATCTACAATACCTCCATAAAATCCGGCGATCGCACCTATGAAAGTTCCTAAAGCGATCGCCACTAACATCGCCGCCAAACCCACCGCTAAAGAAATGCGTCCACCCCTCAGAATCCTCGCTAATTGGTCTTGTCCTAAATCATTAGTACCAAAGGGATGCTTCCAACTAGGAGGTAACACAGAATTACCAAAATCAATCCGATCCGTTGGTGTCGTATAAATCATTGGACCGAATATAATAGACACTATAATCAGTAGTAACACACAACTACCAATTACCGCCATTTTATCCCGCCGAAATCTTACCCATATATCTGACAATACACTGCGGGTTTTCAACACATCATTAGTCATATCACCTTTAATATTTTGCCGATTAATTCATTAATCTTGATTTTATCTGATCAAGTTGATGTTTTCATCAATTAAAAAAAAATTGTTCATCCAGATCATGGCTGAGGGTTGACAAGTGCCGGGAGCTAATGATATTATATTGACAAATAGGTTAAATAATTGGGTATTGGCATAAATAAAAATTGTGCAAATATTCCGATTATGTAAAATGATATCACAAGTCAAGCCAAAAAGCCACCACCCCCGCCAAAAAAAAATTTTTTGCAACATTTCTTAACATTTCTTTACATAACTTAACAATCATCCTGAGCTATTTATATTGAACGCGAGGGTCTAAAAATCCATATAGGATATCAGCAATGAGGTTAAAAAACACGACCAAAACCGCATAAACAAAGGTAATACCCATGACGACTGGGGTATCACTACGATAAATAGAATTGACCAAAAGCGCGCCAATTCCGGGGACTCTAAACACCTGCTCTGTAACCAATGCGCCCGTAAAAATTTCCGGGATATTTAAGGCCATTAAAGTGATAACAGGAATTAAAGCATTGCGTAAGACATGAAAGTTAATCACCTGAAAATTAGGTAATCCTTTAGCGTGTGCGGTGCGGACATAATCGCGGTTTAACTCCTCCAAGATGGCCGACCGAATAAATCGCATTAACACGGCTGATTGGAATAATGCCAATACCGAAATTGGCATTATTGACTGTTGAATTTGTTGCCATAATGTGGATAAGTTAGTAACCTGTAGGTTACTATTATAGATAAACGGAAACCAGTTGAGATTAACACTAAAGATAATAATAAATAACAGCCCCGTAAAAAAAGGTGGCAGGGAGAATCCCAAAAAAGCGAAGGTGGTAGCTAGTTGGTCAAATAGTGAATAGCGCTTGATGGCGGAAATTATGCCCAAGGGGAAAGCGATAATGACTGCCAAAAGATACGCAGAACCAGCTATCCAGAGGCTGGTGGGTAGTCGTTGGCTAATTAGTTCACTGACAGGAACCCTGCTGGTAAAAGAGTAGCCCATATCCCCTTGTAAAAATGACCAAGCCCACTTAAAATAGCGAATCCATATCGGCTGATCTAAACCTAGCGATCGCCTTATATTTTCGCGAACTTCCGCCGTAATAGAAGGGTTAGAGGCGAACTCTCCCATGGGGTCGCCGGGGGCTAATGCCAAGACTAGAAATAATACAACACTAATGGCTATCAAAGTAGGAATAGCAGTTAATAAGCGATTAATAATATATCTAGTCATCGGTTAATTTTGATGATGGATTAGATAGATTGAGTGATATGGACAAGGTAAGCCTGGGGTGAGCTTTACCTTGTCTGAGGGATATTTGCTCCAACTCAGTCAATCAGAATATCCTCAGAGGATTGGTCTTCCCGGTGTTGCCAGTTGATGCTGGGAATGTGTTCAAAGGCTTGTTTAAGGGAGTCTTCCCACATTTTCCTAATTTTGGCTAGGTAGGGGTCTCCCAGACGCAGACGCAGCCAGTTATCAATTACAAAAGTATCTCTTTCATACATAGCCAGATTGATAGGGGGACCCACAGAGATATTAGACTTCATGGTAGAGTCAATAGACAAAAGGGCACATTTAGCGGCCGCCTCTAATTGGGTATTAAAACTGAGGGTACGATCTAAAATGGGTTTACCATATTTGGTCTCCCCAATTTGCAGGAAGGGGGTGTCCTTGGTGGCATGGATGAAGTTGCCTTGATTATAGATCAGGAATAGGGCGGGGTCTTGACCTTTAATCTGACCAGCTAAGAGCAAGGTGCAACTAGCATCAATGTTATGCTTTTTGAGGGAGGCTTCATCAAATTCTTGCATTCGCCGCAGTTGACCACCTACATAACGAGCGACATCATACATCGATTCGAGGTTATGGAGATTTTGATTGTCGTGAATTTTGAGGTCTTTCTCTAGTGTGCTGATAATTCCCTGGGTGATAGATAGGTTTCCGGCGGTAGAGAGTAAAATCACCCTTTCCCCAGGATTAGAAAAATCAAATAGTTTGCGATAGGTAGAAATGTAATCAACTCCTGCGTTGGTGCGGGAGTCGGCAGCCATTACAAAGCCGTAAGAAGTAATTATACCGAGACAGTAGGTCATAACCGGAGGAAGTGATAAGGGCATATTGACATTCCCCGCGTTTCATAGAGACGGGGAGATTATTAGGATTAGTAGGGTGGGTCAGATTGAGAAAAATAACCGGATAACCGAAAACTATCCACAACTGACACACCTTACAGACAGACCCAGTTGGCTGAGGATTGATTGCTGGCCACCACTATAGGGTGGGGCTTTACCCCAAATTATTGGTCACTTCTGACAATACCTCACTATTGAACCTAGAAACAATGCACAGTTTGTAGCTGACTATCCCCTGGGACGGATATGGCGAGGGGGCTAAAATTATCCGCTCACGATCCCATTTTGTTTTCCATGATGCAATTGCAGAATTGATTACGGGCTACCCTCAAACCAATTGATTTGGCAAATTATAAAAATTCAATCGAAAAAAGGATGGTCATTTGGTCTCATAAATGTTAACATTCGTAACATAACGTTGAGTAATGTAAACGCCTTGGCGTTGATAGGCGCTGGGCTACTAAGGATGCCTGGCTGCTACATCGGAGAAAAGCGTGATTGCCCGTCGCTTTTATTTCCAGTTCAAGTTATGGGCTTAATTTGTCAGAGCTATCGGGGAGATGCCATGAAAACTGCTAAAACCTCGGACACCGACTCGGTGCGGGCCTACCTGCGAGAAATTGGTCGTGTTCCTCTGCTGACCCATGAGCAAGAAATTCTCTATGGTAAACAGGTACAACAGGCAACTTTATTGCAGGAAAAACGCAATGAGTTGGCTAAACAATTAGGCTATGAACCTACTGAGGCTCAATGGGCTGAATTAGTTAACTTGTCTGTGGCACAATTGCAACATATCTTGCATCAGGGTCAATTAGCCAAGCGTAAGATGGTAGAGGCTAATCTGCGTCTGGTGGTCTCTGTGGCCAAAAAGTATATCAAGCGCAATGTGGATCTGCTCGATCTCATTCAGGAAGGTACTATCGGGATGCAACGAGGAGTTGAAAAGTTCGATCCTACTAAGGGTTATCGGTTTTCTACCTATGCCTATTGGTGGATTCGACAAGCCATTACCCGCGCGATCGCTGAAAAAGGCCGTACTATTCGCTTGCCGATTCATATCACAGAAAAACTTAATAAAATCAAAAAGGCACAACGTCAACTTGCACAACAGTTAGGCCGAGCAGCTACTATGAATGAATTGGCTGCTGAGTTGGATCTCACTCCTAAGCAGATTCGTGAGTATCTCGAAAAATCACGTCTTCCTTTATCTCTCGATCTGCGGGTTGGTGATAATCAGGATACGGAATTGGTTGACCTGTTGGAAGATACTACCAATTCCCCTGAGCAGTTTGCTCTTAATTCTTCTTTGCGATCAGATTTAGAATCTTTGATGACTGATCTTACTGACCAGCAACGACAGGTTTTAGCTCTGCGCTTTGGTTTGGATGATGGACAGACTTTAACTTTGGCTAAAATTGGCGATCGCCTTAATATCAGTCGTGAAAGAGTCCGACAAATTGAACGGGAGGCTTTGACCAAACTTCGTAAGCGCAAACAGGATGTTAATGATTACCTAGCTAGTTAATAATCTACTTTTTTTGATTCTACTCTGGGGAAATTAACTATTTCCCCAGTTGTTTTCACTATTACTCAATCTCTCATGTCTGAAACCTTATCTGCTGTTCCCCATAAATCTATTGGTGTTGCTGTGATCTGGAACGATGACGGACATATTTTGATTGATAAACGTCTTCCTCAAGGTGTTATGGGCGGACTTTGGGAGTTTCCTGGTGGTAAAATTGAACCCGGTGAAACTGTTCAAGATTGTATCCGACGCGAAATTTCTGAGGAAATTGGCATTGCGATCGCTGTCCAAGACCATCTGATCACTGTTGAACACTCCTATAACGATTTTCGGATTACACTTGAAGCCTATAACTGCACTCATCTCTACGGAGTACCTAAAACAATAGAATGTCAAGAAATTCGCTGGGTTACTTTGGCAGAAATTGATCAGTTTTCCTTTCCTCAAGCTAATCAGAAGATTATTGCCGCTCTTCGACAGCTACATTGTTAACTTTTGTAACGAAATTTTAAGAAATGTTAAAATTTTCGCTTTTTTTGGGGGAGGGGTGGCTTTTTCGGTGCAGTTGCGGTACTATTTTAATATAATCGGATGGTTGCACTTTTTTTATTTTTGCAACTATCCCATTATTGAGCGTATTGTCAATATATTACCGCTAATCCTCACCCCTGTCAACCCCTCAAGCGCGAATTTTCCGAAGTGAACTACCCCACCCTGCCGCCCTAGAGGATGGGGCTTCCTGATTCAACGGGAACTGCATCTAACAAAACCGATGTTTTGCCAGGTTGTCTTACATTCCCTCCACAGGCAGTATCGCTGGTTCCCAACGACAATATCCGCAAGGCTTCATTTCTGATATTTTGTGCCGCGTTGACATCTCGATCATGAAAAGTCCCACAATGTTGACATTGCCATTGACGAATATCTAACGACAAACTATCTACTCGGTTGAGGCAAACGTGACAGGTTTTAGAGGATGCAAAGAAACGGTCAACCYCAATATAGGTTTTTCCTTCCCACTCCGCTTTATATTTAAGCATTGTGGTAAACATTCCCCAGCCTACATCACTAATTGCCTTGGCTAGTTTGTGGTTTCTTACCATCCCTTTTACATTCAGATTCTCTACAGCAATAACTTGGTTTTCGTTGACTATCTGGCGGGATAGTTTGTGTAGAAAGTCCTCACGGCAACGGGCAGTCTTGCCATGAACCTTAGCTACTTTTTGTTGGGCTTTAGTTCTATTCTGACTACCCTTTTGCTTGCGGGATAGTTTTTGTTGTTGGCGTTTAAGGTTACGGTGATGTTTGTCGCCATGACGGGGATTATCATACTTTAACCCATCACTGGTAATGGCGAAATGAGTCAATCCAACGTCAATGCCAACCGCTTTACCTTCGGTAGACTGACTCGGAGTTTCTTTCCCATCATCCACCAATACCTAAGCATAGTATTGTCCATCAGAATTTTGGGAGACAGTCACAGTTTTGATTGTCCCTTCAAATTCTCGATGACGATGGCAGTAGACTAGCCCAATCTTCCCAGGTAGTTTGATATAGTCTCCCTCAAACTTAACGTTGGCGGGATAACTTAATGACTGCCGACCATGCTTTGACTTGAAACGGGGCAATTGCGCCCGCTTCTCAAAGAAGTTTTTGTAGGCAATGGAAAGATTGAGAGCAACAACTTGCAAAGACTGGGAATAGGCATCCGTTAGCCAAGGGTATTCCTTTTTTAACCCTGGTAACAGACCCTGGATATATCCACGAGATAATCCTTTGCCTGTCTTGAGATATGTTTCTTGGCATAGGTTGAGTGCAAAATTCCAATACCAACGACAGCATCCAAAGGCCTTGGCGAGAGATGCTTTTTGGTCGTCGGTTGGGTAGATGCGATATTTGTATGCCTTATACATTATCTTTATTTGCTGTTGCCGATAAAATTGTAGCTGCTCATCCGAGGATTCGCGATCGCTCAGTTTGTTTATTGGTTGCTATTCATCCCCTCCCTGCAAGCGAGGAAGGGGAATTCCGCAACATTTTGTTAAATATCGGAAAGTTCGCAGTTTTTTACCATAAAAATAATCCCGTTGATTATTCCCATTAGTAAATATTCAGTAATTCGGGGCGGCGATTATTTACACCAGCCACATAAATCCTTAGTTAATGGGGGTTTACAACTTATTTTACACTGCTCAATATTAGGGATAAACCGGAAACAAAAAAGCGGTCGGTTGCCAGTAGTCAGAAGCTACGGACAACAGACGACAAACAATCAACAACCCGGCTATTTTTTAGATTGATCAGCTTCCGTTCCTGTGGCTTGACTCTCATCAATCATGCCATACTTACGCAGGAAGCGTTCCACTCGTCCTTCTGTGTCAATAATCTTTTGAGTTCCAGTATAGAATGGGTGGATTCCAGACCAGATATCAACGTGCAGTGATGGCTGAGTGCAACCCACTTTCATAACGACTTCGCCGTTACAGATCACTTCAGCTTCAGGATACCATTCGGGATGAATATCAGGTTTAGGCATGGTTTAAGCTACCAAGTCAAAATCAACAAATTTTACTTTCTTTCTATTATAGCCATAATTGGCTCCGGACAAGCCGAGTCACAAAATCTAATCAATTGAGATTCTGCACTCACCTGGGTATTGGCCATAGTACCACCCCCTGTCTAGGATAGTTTACACGATCGCTTAGAGGGTGGATTGATAGCCAAAACTCTCTAGCGTTTCGAGTATTGGGGAGCTTTACGAGCCTTCCGCAGACCGTATTTTTTCCGCTCTTTAGCACGAGGATCACGGGTTAGATAGCCTTCTGCTTTCAGTGGTTGCCGATTATCAGGACTTAACTCGCATAAAGCACGAGCCACCCCTAAGCGGATCGACTCAGCTTGACCTGTCAGACCGCCACCTTGGACATTTACCAGAACATCGTAATCATTTTCTAGCCCTAAAGTTTCTAAAGGTGCTTTAGTCGCCGAAAGATAGCTGCTGTTAAATTGCAGATACAATTCGCCCTCGCGACCGTTAATAATTACCTGGCCACTGCCCGGAACTAAACGCACACGAGCGATCGCTGATTTCCGGCGACCCGTACCCCAGTAAACTGCTTTACCTGTATCTATAGCCTGCATTATTTACCTCCTGTCGGAATTGTGTCAATTTTCAGCACTTCAGGTTCTTGGGCCTGATGCGGATGAGTTGGACCCGAATAAACTTTTAGCTTTGTAAATAGTTGACGGCCCAACGCATTTTTGGGAAGCATTCCCTTAACTGCTTTCTCAATAATTCGTTCCGGGACTCGGCTTTGCAGTTGATCAAAAGTCTCTGTCTTCATCCCTCCCGGTCTACCCGAGTGGCGACGATAGATTTTTTGCTCCCCTTTTTTGCCAGTTACTGCCACTTTGTCAGCGTTAACCACGATCACAAAATCCCCTGTATCCATGTGGGGGGTGTAAGTGGGTTTATTTTTGCCACGAATGATTTGAGCAATTTCCGTAGCCAGGCGGCCCAGTCTTTGATCCGCCGCGTCAATGACGTACCATTTGCGTTCAATGGAGTCAACCGGCGGCAGATAGGTTTTAGTCATCATGATCTTGCAGTTCTCCTAAGTTAATGGTGATTGTGGTTCAGTTTTTCCTAGGATAAATTTAGGAAAAGTATCGAACCAGATATCAGGAGTAAAGGGGAAATTCGGATAGCCTACCCGTAGCAGGCATAACCCCTGGGGAGGGGCTGCCGATTTGACAATTTCCCGACGTTCGTTGACCCAGATATCTTGGAAGTTTTCTAGCGATCGCTCCTTAGCCCCCACCTGTACCAGCAGCCCCACCAGTAATCGCATCATTCCATACAGAAATCCGCTCGCTTGAACTTCAATATGAATAAATGCTTCGCTCCGCCAACATTCCACATCCTGGACATCCACCCAAGCATGGGGGCGACTAGAACCAGCTCGTTGGAATGCTGATAAATGGTGATAGCCCAGTAATGGTTTAAGAGCTGCCAACATTAGGCTTTCATCCAAACGCTGATGATAGTAGTGCCAGGTAAACTCACGGATAAACAAGTTAGGTCGAGCATCCGTGTACAGGCTATAGCGATAGCGTCGCCATTGAGCGTCAAACCTGGCGTGCCAATCGCTGGGCACAGGAGCAGATGCCCTAATCAGCACATCTGCCGGCAATCGGCCATTGAGAATAGTTGCCCACCGATAGGCAGGAATATGGGCTGGGGCATCAAAATGAGCCACCTGCGCTGCTGCATGAACTCCAGAGTCCGTCCGGCCTGCTGCATGGAGGGGGACACGCTCCTGCTTTAACACCTTGCTAATAGCTGTTTCTATGTCCTCCTGAACCGTGCGCTGATTGGGTTGACGCTGCCATCCGTGGAAGTGGGTTCCATCGTATTGGATAATCAGAGCAATGCGCTGTTTATCAGTCATCGACAATCCGCCTTCCCTTGAGTTCAGCTCCCGTCCCCAACTCCCTGACAATCGCTCTAAACCAGCTCAATGATTGCCATTTCCGAGTTATCTCCCCGGCGAGGAACCGTTCGCACAATGCGAGTATATCCCCCTTTACGGGAGCCATAGCGCTGGGCTGCCCCTTCAAACAACGCATGAACCAGTTGTTTGTCATAGATATAGCCCATCGCTTGGCGGCGAGAGGCTAGGGAGCCATCTTTAGCCAGAGTAATCATCCGTTCTACTTCAGAGCGCACAGCTTTAGCTCGTGCTTTAGTCGTAGTTACCCGACCGTGACGGATGAGTTCAGTAGTCAGCGATCGCAAAAGAGCTTTTCGCTGGTCCGCAGGTTTACCAAGTTGATGAATACGACAACGATGACGCATGACAAATTATTTAGATAAGTTACTTAGATTTAGTTCCGAAACCAGCCATAAACAGGCACTCACAACTCACCCCGAGCCGTGAGCCTCTATGGCACTACCAGCCTCAAGATTTAGCAGCTCGCTCTTTAGGTAAAGTAATTCCTAGGCGATTTTGGAGAGCTTCGATCACCTCTTCAGCAGACTTTTGACCGAAATTTTTGATCTCTAGGAGATCTTCCTCCGTATAATCTCGTAAGTCCGCCACCGAGTTGATTTGCGCTCGTTTGAGGCAGTTATAAGCCCTAACCGAAAGTTGTAGCTCCTCAATGGGGATCTGGCTGGTAGGATCGATATCATCCCTTTGATCGCTCGTAATTGATTCTAGGTTGATATCTTTCAGGGCACCGAATAGGTCCACCAAAATCGCCGCCGCTTGACTGATAGCTTCTTGGGGAGTCAAACTACCACTGGTCCAGATTTCCAACGTTAGCCGATCTTTCTCTAAAGATCCGCCATCGCGGGCATCTTCTACAGTGTAGTTTACCTTCCGCACCGGCATGAAAATTGCATCAATTTGGAGAAAATCCAAAGCCGCAGAATCATCCCGATGTCTATCAACCGCTCGATACCCTGTCCCCTTTTCAATCTGACATTCCATCTCCAGAGTTGCCCCCGGGGATAAGGTAGCAATATATTGATTTTTATCGACTACCTCCACTTCCGAGGGTAAATCGAAATGGCCGACTGTTACGGTTGCTGGACCTTGCACCAAGAGACGGCCAATTTGCTTCTGATGGGTATGGCTTTTGAGAACTGCTTCTTTCAAATTCAGCATGATCTCTAGGACATCTTCCCGAGCCCCATCAATCGTTGCAAATTCGTGGTTAACCCCAGCAATTCTGACCGCCGTAATGGCAGTCCCTTCTAAATTTGACAGCAGCACCCGCCTTAGTGCATTTCCAACGGTTATTCCCTGGCCACGATCTAACGGTCCCAGGACAAATTTGCCATACTGACTACGGTCAGTGCTTATATTGGATTCAATACACTCAATCTTAAACTGCGCCACCGATTGACCTCCGTTCGACTCTTACCCCAAAAATTAGACCTAACCCATTACCAATGAAAAATGAAAAGTATCGGGGATGTAACTTCTCATTTTTCCAAACCTGTTACGGCTTTAGTTTGGGCGCACGCCACCAGGCTTTTTTACACCCTACGACGTTTGGGGGGACGACAACCATTGTGAGGAATTGGGGTGACATCACGAATTAGAGTAATTTCTAGTCCCGCTCCCTGCAATGCTCTAATTGCTGTTTCTCGACCTGATCCAGGGCCGCTGACCATTACTTCAATTTGCCGCATACCTTGGTCGGACGCTCGACGGCCAGCACTTTCAGCCGCCGTTTGGGCTGCAAAGGGAGTTCCTTTTTTGGCTCCCTTAAATCCTGTAGACCCGGCCGAGGCCCAAGATATTACTTCCCCGTTTTGATCCGTAATACTAACAATCGTGTTGTTGAACGTAGACTGAATGTAAGCCACCCCGTTGGGGACATTCCGTTTTTGCTTTTTGGGTCCAGTTTTTTTAGTTTGTCGCGCCATAGTTGTCTCTTTAACGACCTATTGAGTTGATTAACTGCCTACTGAATAATTGATTAATACAGTTGGCCCGTGCAAAGCCTCTCCATATACTATTTCTTGGAGGCAGCTTTTTTCTTACC
Source organism: Arthrospira sp. PCC 8006 (assembly GCF_046480465.1). Classification (NCBI taxonomy): domain Bacteria; kingdom Bacillati; phylum Cyanobacteriota; class Cyanophyceae; order Oscillatoriales; family Microcoleaceae; genus Arthrospira; species Arthrospira sp. PCC 8006. Next base: position 20,019 of record NZ_PKGG01000008.1, on the reverse strand, counting down.
TGCTACAGTTCGGCGAACTCCACGCCTGGTTCTGGCATTAGTTCTAGTCCGCTGACCCCGAACCGGTAATCCCATTCGGTGACGACGACCACGATAAGTACCAATATCCATCAAACGCTTAATGCTCATCGCTTCTAAGCGTCGCAGGTCTCCTTCTACTTGGTAGTTGGTTTGGATTACAGAACGTAAAGCTGCTACGTCCGCATCACTCAAATCCTTAACTCGGGTGTCGGGGTTGACACCTGTCTCCGCTAAGATTTCTTTGGACCGAGATAATCCAATTCCATAGATATAGGTCAGACCAATCTCGACACGCTTATCGCGTGGAAGGTCTACTCCGGCTATCCGTGCCACGTTTTTTTCTCCCTAATAATCGTGCTGTGCCAAAATTAATTACAGTGCTTAGTGACTGAGCTGCCGTGATCGGTCATAATAACAGTCATTAACTTCCTTTGACGAGGGTATCACTGGCTTGGGTTCACGGGATACTTGATTTAGGTTTCCCGCTACTTTCCTTTTTTACCGGTCTGTGTACAATAGACATCAACAGTTAAGATGGGTAGGGTGCGCCAGAAGAATCAATAATAATTGAATATGCGTCATTATGGCTATCTGACGCGCTTTACTACCCTCATCCTAACTATCCTTGTCTTTGCTTATGTTTGGGATTCGAGCAAATCACCATCACTCGCCCTCGACGGCGAATGACGCGACATTTTTCACAAATTTTCTTCACTGATGCTCTAACTTTCATGTCAACCTCATGGGAGTTTGGAAACCACTAGATTTAGCTGGCCGATTACAATTTTATGGATCATGAATTGCTCTAGCCCTACGCGGAAAGAAAGACAGAGGTGCTGTATCTTTCTATCGTTAGCCTGATTTAGGCTCTTTTCAGCACAAAGTTAGTTTGCTACTATGGTGTTACTGGTCGGCGGTACTTTCCCCAGAGTATTATTTGACAACTACGCCCTACGCCCAGGTAGTCCCGTTGTTGATTTTTAACTCTTTGGTTTGAGTGCTTGAGATTAGCGACCCCCCTATACCCTAGGAAATTCAACTATTGTCCATAACTTAGTTCCCCGGAAACATGGCTGTTCAACAGTCATATTTTTACAGGGGGGTGCTGACGCTATATAGAACGACACTAACTACTAATAGTAGTTTACAACAAATTCTTAATTATACCACAGGCTAAAAATTTTCAGCCAGGATTGAGGTAAATCAACCTGGAGCGATTCAGCGATGAGAGGAACCTATTTCTTTTTTAGTCGATAGGTGATCCGACCTTTGCTGAGATCGTAGGGGGTTAATTCTACCTTGACGCGATCGCCCGGTAGAATTTTAATGTAGTTGCGTCGGATTTTACCCGAAATATGTGCTAGTACATTAAAACCATTGTCAAGATCGACTCTAAACATGGCGTTGGGAAGGGACTCGGTCACAGTTCCTTCCATTTCTATTAAGTCTTGTTTAGACAAACTGTTAGTTCCTCAATTCGGTAAATAAACCCCCCAGTAGGCGACTAAAATCATCCAACCAGGTAGAATTGCGTCCGGGCATGGGCCTGAGCGTGTTAACATATCTTATCAAAATCTGGTAATCATCTATGAAATCAACACAAATGACTAAGCCACGATGGGAACCGCCGGGGGGAGATTTTGTTCCCAGATTGGTGAACCTGGATTCTCCATGCCAATAATTAGCTGGTAATTACCTCTTTTAAACTATCGGTTACTTCTTCCATAGAGCGATCGCCATTGATATGATGCAGTTGGTTACGGCTGCTGTAAAATTCAATCAACGGAGCCGTCTGTTCCCGATAAACCTGAAGGCGATGCAGAATCGTTTCTTCATGGTCATCTTCACGACCCCGCACCAGCAATCGTTTCAGGATGACATCATCTGGAACCTCTAAGTTAATGACCCAGACGTGATCTTTATCTGGAATTTTGCCCGTTTTCTCATCAACCGCCAACAAATGCTCTTGGACAAACTGAGCCTGGCTGACATTACGAGGGAACCCATCGAGAATCCAACCCGTTTCAGCATCAGGCTCTGATAAACGGTGAGTCACCATATCCAAAATCAGTTGATCCGGAACCAAATCACCCAGATCCATATAGGTTTTAGCCTGTTGACCTAGGGTAGTTTGCTTAGAGACATGATCCCTCAAAATCTCTCCAGTAGAAATGTGAGGAATTTTCATAATCTGAGCCATACGAGCCGCTTGGGTTCCCTTTCCCGAACCAGGCGGCCCCAAAAAAATCAATTCCCGCATTATTTTTTCACCATCCCTTCATATCTTTGAGAAATTACATAGGTCTGAACCTGCTTGGCGGTATCAATAGCAACCCCAACCAGAATCAGTAGAGAAGTAGCACCAAAGCCTCGGAAAGTAGGAACTCTGGTAGCGCTTTCCACGACAGTAGGAATAATTGCTACTAAACCCAAGAAAACCGCTCCCAAAAAGGTTAAGCGATTCAGAACCCGCTCAATATACTCACTGGTGGCGCGACCTGGACGAATTCCGGGGATACTAGCTCCCATTTTCTTCAAGTTCTGAGCCATATCTACGGGATTCATAATTAAAGAAGCGTAGAAATAGCTAAAGAACAGAATCATCAGCAAGTAAAAGGCAATATAGACCCAAGGAGCAGGTCCTCCGGGACTCAGATAAGTAGAAATTTGTACCAGAATCGGATTATTAGCAAACTGGGAGATAGAAGCCGGAAGAATCAAAACTGCCGAAGCAAAGATAATCGGCATCACCCCGCCTTGATTTAGACGCAAAGGCAGATAGCTACTTTTTTCGCGATAGAGTTTGCGACCCACTTGGCGGCGAGCCGAAACAATAGGAATACGACGGGTTCCCTCTTGTACAAAAACAATCCCAACAATCATGGCTAGGAAAATCAATAACAAGATCACAACTCGTCCTACAATAGCGCTATCACCACTTTGAGCCAATTCAATGGTACTGCCCAAGGATTGGGGTAGAACTGCCACAATGTTGATAAAAATGAGCAGGGAAGCGCCATTACCGATACCCCGTTCTGTAATCAGTTCCGATACCCACATGACAAACATAGACCCAGCGGCTAGAGCCAGGACTACTTCAGCCATAACTATGAACTGTGGTTGATTGGGATTTTGAGCAAAGGGACTGACCCAAATGGCAATACCAATACTTTGCAATATCGCCCACCCCAAAGCCACATAGCGGGTAATTTGGGATATTTTCCGCCGTCCGGCTTCCCCTTCATTTTTTTGCAAATCTTCTAAAGTGGGGAGAGCCGCCGTCATCAATTGCATGATAATGGAGGCGTTAATATAGGGTAGAATTCCCAGGGCAAAAATACCCAGGGCTGAAAATCCACCCCCGGAAAATAGGTCCAGAAAACCGATAAAGGGGGTGTTTTGAATGTTTTGGCTAAATGCTTGCCGATCAATGCCTGGGATAGGCAGGAACACGCCCAAACGGACTAGAATAAGCAGACCAATGGTTACGAGAATACGACCCCGTAAACCAGCAGCCTGAGCCATCTGCATAAATGTTTCCTGTGCAGTTGGCGTTTTTTCTCGACTGACGACCATGAAGGACTACCTCTTGAAAACACTATTGGGAATGTACAGAGCAAGCTAATGCTTAACCTTCCGGGCTGGTGTTTCTGGCTCCTAAGACTTCACAACTTCCCCCGGCTGCTTCAATTTTAGATCGAGCGCTTTGGGTGAAGCCTGCTGCTTTAACCTGAAGTGCCACATTTAGTTCTCCATCTCCCAAAATCTTGAGCGGTCCACGGTCAGTGGTAATAATTCCGGCCGCAATTAGAGAGGATAGAGTTACTTCGCTGTTGGCACTCAGAGAATCCAGACGACCCACATTAATGGTAGTGTACTGTTTTCGGTTGATCAGAGGAAAGCTTTTTAATTTAGGTAGTCGTCGATAGAGGGGGTTTTGACCTCCTTCAAATCCGGGTCGGGTGCTGCCACCGGAACGCGATTTTTGACCACGCATTCCTTTTCCACAACTAGCACCTTGTCCGGCAGAAACCCCACGACCAAGGCGACGGCGACGTTTTTGGGAGCCAGCTTTGGGCTTGGCATCTTGTAATCTCATGGTTGTCTCAGTGCAGTGTAATTAATGGGTTATCAGTGAGAGGCAATTTAGGAATTGCCCCGATAGTCCAATTCAGATTAAGCATAAAGCTGTTCGATGGGGATACCCCGTTCTTTGGCCACATCGGATAGAGTCCGCAATCCTGATAAAGCGTTAATGGTGGCGCGGGCGTTATTAAGGGGATTACTAGAGCCTAGCTGTTTAGCTAGAACGTTTTTAACCCCGGCTAGTTCTAGCACGGTGCGGACAGCTCCCCCAGCGATTACCCCTGTACCTGGGGCAGCAGGTCTAACAATAACTTGAGCGCCACCTCCCACACCATTGGCGGGGTGAGGTAGAGAGTTAGATTTGGTTAGGGGAATCTCGACGACATTTTTGCGGCCATCGGCGACACCTTTTTTAACGGCTCCGATAACATCTGCTGCTTTTCCGACACCGACACCAACCTGACCTTTTTCGTTACCAACGATAACAATGGCACGGAAGCTCAGTTTTTTACCGCCTTTAACTACTTTAGTTACACGGCGAATTTGAACGACCCGTTCTTGCCATTCGGATTCTTTTTCTTTGGTGCGAGTATTTTTTTTCCGACGTTGCTGTTCTGCCATACTTTTAGTTCCTGATTGTTAAGGGCAATTATAAATTGCCCGTCAGCTTATTAAAATTCTAACCCGGCCTCTCTAGCTGCGTCTGCCAAGGCTTTAACGCGGCCATGATAGATGTAACCTCCCCGGTCAAAGACGACGCGCTCAATTCCTTTGGATAAGGAGCGTTGAGCGATTAGTTGACCAACTTTAACAGAAGCATCACAGGTGGCCCCGGTTTTCAAGTCAGCAGTTATTTCGGGGTCTAAGGTAGAGGCGGCTACTAAGGTATGTTGCTGGCTATCGTCAATCACCTGCACATAGATGTGCTTGTGAGAGCGAAACACAGCCAATCTAGGACGCTCTGAAGTTCCTAGGACTTTGCGCCGAACTCGACGGTGACGGCGCTGACGGGAATCGTTACGAGTAAGTTTCATGATCTATTTTTTCCCTGCCTTACCAGCTTTACGTCTGACTTGTTCTCCGGCGTAGCGAATGCCTTTACCTTTATAGGGTTCTGGGGGTCGCACGGCGCGAATTTTAGCGGCCATGTTGCCGACAAGTTCTTTATTAATTCCGCTAACAATGACATTGGTGTTATTTTCAACGGCTACGCTGCAACCTTCTGGGGGAACCATTTCCACCGGTTTGCTGTAGCCGACATTTAAGATCAGGTTTTTACCTTGAACCTGAGCCCGATATCCCACGCCTTGGATTTCCAGTCGCCGTTCAAATCCTTGGGAAACTCCATCCACCATGTTGGCTACCAGGGTGCGACAGAGACCATGACGCTGACGGGCGACGAGGGATTCATCCCGACGCTTAACGATTAGTGTGTCTCCTTCGAGGGAGAGGATAACTTCGTTGGGTAATACGCGGGAAAGCTCCCCTTTTGGTCCTTTGACGGTGACTTTTTGGCCGTCTAAGGTTAGGGTAACTTTGGCGGGAATCGGAATTGGACGCTTACCAATTCTAGACATAATCCTTGTTTAATGGTCGATGAGCAGTGTTTAGGGGTGCAGGAGATAGGTGGCTGTGGGTAATGGATTTACCACACATAGCAAAGCACTTCTCCGCCTAAGCCCTGAAGGCGGGCTTCTCGGTCGGTCATTACCCCACGGGAGGTAGAAATGATCGCAATTCCAATTCCACCTAAAACGCGGGGGAGTTCTTTGCGGTTTTTGTAAACGCGCAAACCTGGACGGCTAACTCGTTTAAGGGTGCGGATAGTAGGGGTGCGGGTTTTGGTGTTGTATTTTAGTGAAACCACTAAATGCTTTTTGACCCCAGCACCTGCTTCTTCAAAGTTGGCAATAAAGCCTTCATCCTGAAGGACTTTGGCAATACTGCGGGTCATTTTGGTGGATGGAATTTCTGTGGTTTGATGCCGCGCCATGCAAGAGTTGCGGATGCGCGTTAACATATCTGCAATAGTGTCGTTCGTCGCCATAGTTGTCTCGTTATTTTACTGCCTCAGTTCTCCCGGAAGGGCATTCCCATTTCTTTAAGTAAGGCACGCCCTTCTTCATCTGTCTGGGCTGTGGTAACAATTGAAATATCCAGACCTCGAATTTGATCGATGCGATCGTAGTCGATTTCAGGGAAGATCAGTTGTTCTTTGACTCCCAGACTGTAGTTACCCCGACCGTCAAAACTTTTGGGACTAATGCCACGAAAGTCTCGAATGCGAGGTAGGGCTAGGTGAATTAGACGTTCCATAAAGGCATACATCCGATCGGAACGAAGTGTCACCATTACCCCTACGGGCATTCCTTGACGGATTTTAAAGCCGGCGATCGCTTTTTTAGCGCGGGTCACTACTGGTTTTTGTCCGGTAATAATCGCCAATTCATTAACTGAAGATTCTAGGGCTTTGGCATTTTGGGATGCTTCACCCAGTCCTCGGTTAATCGTAACTTTAACAACCTTGGGAACCTGATGGATGTTCTCATATTTGAACTGTTCCATCAATTTAGGAACGATGGTTTCCTGATAGGTAGTTTTGAGTGGAGATGTCATAGTTGCTGTCTGTCCTAGATACATTCCCTGGGCTTGGTCAGGGATAATAAAAACGAGTTTTTAACAGAGTCCACCTGTCCAGTCAGGGCGGTTTTTCAACCTACCCCGGGGGAGAAAGTGTGCTATTGATTAATCAATAACTTCCCCGGTTTTTTTGAGCATTCTGACCTTGCGCCCGTCTTCCGTAAAGGTGTAGGAAACACGACTGGCGACTTTTTCTTTGGTCGAATACAGCATCACATTAGAACTGTGAATAGGAGCTTCAAAGTTGACAATACTGCCGCCCTCACCCTCTTGTTGAGGTTTAACGTGCTTGGTACGGACATTAACATCTCTGACAACCACTTTACTTAATTTAGGTAAAGTGGATATCACCTCTCCAACTTTTCCTTTATCTCGTCCAGCAATTACCTGAACAGTATCCCCTTTTTTGACGTGCATTTTGTAGCCCCGGGGCGGAGCCAATTTGCGCTGACGCTTGGGCATAGTTTAGAGTACCTCCGGTGCAAGGGAAACAATTTTGGTGAAATTTTTGTCCCGCAGTTCCCGTGCTACAGGTCCAAATACACGGGTTCCCCTGGGGTTGCCATCCTGGTTAATGATCACGGCTGCATTATCGTCAAAGCGAATACTCATACCGCTATCTCGGCGTAGTCCTTGGCGACTGCGAACAATCACAGCTCGAACGACATCGGATTTTTTGACGGCCATGTTGGGAATTGCATCTTTAACGACAGCGATGATCACATCACCAATAGTGCCGTAGCGACGATTCCCCCCACCCAGGACGCGGATACACATAAGTTTGCGTGCGCCGCTGTTATCTGCCACATTAAGTATGGACTGCTGTTGAATCATGGTATTGTCTCTGTAAGCGTAATTTGGGGTTCAAGATAAACAGAAACCGGTGAGAATTACTGGTTATTTTTGTTGATAATTTCAACTACGTTCCAGCGTTTAGTGCGACTCAGGGGGCGGGTTTCCCGAATCCGAACCCGATCGCCTTCTTGACAAGTATTTTCCTCATCGTGGGCTTTATACCGTTTGGTATTCACCACAATTTTTCCATATTTAGGGTGAGGGGAGCGGTTTTCAATAGCTACCACCACAGTTTTTTGCATTTTATTGCTGACGACTACGCCAACTCTTTCTTTAACTGCCATGATTGTGAGAAATGAAAGATCAATGATTGTTGCTGATACATGAGAAAGGCTCTATTAAGAGTCATAAACAAGGGCGATCGAATCTACTTAGGAATTAGGGATAACTAAGCCGGATTCTGATTTTTGAGTTGTCGTTCCTTTTCCACGGTCAGTAACTGTGATAATCGATGTCGGGTGTGTCTAATTTCATGAGGTTTTTCCAAGCGTCCTGTAGCTTTCAGGAGGCGCAGATTAGCGAGTTGTTTTTTAATTTCCAGGATTTGCTCAGACAGGTCATCATCATTTAACTGTCGGGCATCTTCAATTTTAGGAAGAGCCATAATTATTTCCTCGGTACAATTAGCGGGCAGTTTTGCGGGTTAATGTGATTAGTAGAGGCAGGAGCCGAGCCAGACCTTACTAGGATTGTGAATCTTCCCGTGTGAGAAACTTAGTTTTAATCGGGAGTTTAAAGGAGGCTAGGCGCATAGCTTCGCGGGCGACCTCTTCAGAAACACCGGCAATTTCAAACATGATGCGTCCAGGTTTGACAACAGCGACCCAGTATTCTGGGGCACCTTTACCGGAACCCATACGGGTTTCTGCGGGACGCATAGTGACAGGTTTATCAGGGAATACACGAATCCAGATTTTCCCACCCCGGCGAATATAACGAGTCATTGCCCGACGGGCTGCTTCAATTTGGCGGGAGGTAATCCAAGAGGGTTCAAGGGCTTGTAGGGCAAAATCACCAAAGTTGATATTGTTGCCGCGAGTTGCCTGACCCCGCATTCGACCCCGCTGTTGTTTGCGGAATTTAGTTCTTCTTGGGCTTAACATGATCGCAAATAGTAGTGAGTGGAGTTAATGGGACAGAGGGCTACCCGACAGGGAGATAAGTCTTAGGGTGTGGGTTATCAACCTACCCAGATCGCGCCTACTAGAACTTTTTATGTATCACTAGAGCGGTCATCATACTTTTGCCGTCTGGGTGTACGGCGGCTTTTCGGCGCTCTTGTATTAGGTGCGGGGGTTTCTTCCTGACCGGGAATAATTTCTCCCTTAAACACCCAAACTTTGACACCGAGGATGCCGTAAATAGTGAGAGCGGTGCAATAGGCATAGTCAATATCAGCTCGTAAGGTGTGTAGGGGAACACGACCTTCACGGGTCCACTCAGTCCGAGCAATTTCCGCTCCGTTTAAGCGGCCACTGACCTGGATTTTAATGCCTTCAATGCCAGCTTTTTGGGCGCGAGTAATAGCTTGGCGGACAACTCTACGGAAGGAAACCCGTTTTTCAAGTTGGGCTGCGATATTTTCAGCAATGAGGGTAGCATCGGCATCAACGCGGGACACTTCCACAACGTTAATGCGGATCTGGCGATTACTGCCGAGTTCTTTCTGAAGTCCTTGGCGGAGGGAGTCAATTCCGGTACCACCACGGCCAACGACCACACCTGGTCTAGCGGTTAGCACTTCCAGGTCAATTTGATCAGCTTTGCGTTCAATGCGAACATCTGAGATGCCAGCATTGCTGAGATTTTTCTGAATGTACTGACGGATAGTGTAGTCTTCCTGCAAAAGTTGCGGATACTGACCAGCATCAGCAAACCAGCGAGATTTGTGTTCTTGGGTAACTCCAAGGCGGAAACCAATTGGATGTATTTTTTGTCCCATAGCAGCTTAATAATTTAGTCTGTACGACAGGTAATGGGTAATGGGTAATGCTAATCTTCCCTATTCCCTATTCCGCAGGGGCGACTGTCACGGTAATGTGACAGGTAGGTTTGCGAATGGGATAAGCTCGACCTTGGGCGCGAGGGCGGTAGCGTTTCAGGCTTGGTCCCGCGTCGGCGAAGGCTTGGGAAACGATCAGAGTGGCCGGGTCTAAACCCTGGTTATGTTCAGCGTTAGCAACAGCCGATCGCAGAACTTTCAAGACAGGAGTACAGGCGCGGTAGGGCATAAACTCCAGGATAATCAGGGCTTCGCGATAGCTACGTCCGCGAATTTGATCAAGTACCCGCCGGACTTTCAAGGGGGACATTCTTATGTAACGAGCGATCGCTTTTACTTCTGATGTAGTGCTAACTGCCATAGGTTTCTCCTTGATTCAGGCGTGATGTAGGTGTGGGGGGGGGTCGGTCAACAATGCGGGCGCTTTCTCCCTTCGCAAGTTTTTCAAAACACTGGTGGGGAATTAGGTTTAACAAAAGAACCCGCCCCTACTGTTTTTTCGTCAAAAACCGCAGAACCCGCCGCCACTCCACCGTCAATCAGGCGAGGGATGCGCCACTTATCGGCGGGCTTTTTTATCACTTTTAGCGTGACCCCGGAATGTCCGAGTGGGAGCAAATTCTCCCAATTTATGTCCCACCATTTGTTCATTGACAAATACGGGGACGTGCTGACGGCCGTTATGAACAGCGATAGTATGACCAACCATTTGGGGAACAATGGTGGAGGAGCGCGACCAAGTTTTGATCACTTCCTTACGATTGTCAGCGTTGAGTTTTTCGATTTTGACCAGCAGATGGTCGGCCACAAATGGACCTTTTTTTAGCGATCGAGACATGGTATATGTTTAGGATTGCAATGATTCGCTCTTTAGTCGGCGGTTGATTAGCTCTGACGGCCACCTTTGCCTCGTTTCGAGGATTTCCGACGGCGGCGGACAATTAAAGCTGTGCTGCGTTTTTTCTTGTTTCTAGTTTTAGCTCCCAGGGCTGGTTTACCCCAAGGCGTAACCGGACCACTGCGACCAATAGGGGCGCGTCCTTCACCACCACCGTGGGGGTGATCAACCGGGTTCATGACACTACCGCGCACGGTGGGACGTTTACCGAGCCAGCGATTACGTCCAGCCTTACCAATGCTGATATTTCTGGCATCCACATTGCCCACCTGTCCAATGGTGGCATAGCAACGGGCGGGGATTTTCCGTTGTTCACCCGATGGCAGTTTCAGGGTGACATAATCCCCTTCTTTAGCCATAACCTGAGCGGAGGCTCCGGCTGCTCTTACCATTTGTCCACCCTTACCGGGAATCATTTCCACGTTGTGGATTGATGTTCCCAAGGGAATTTTGGATAGGGGTAGGGCGTTGCCCACTTCAATGGGGGCATCAGGTCCAGATACAATCACCGTCCCGACAGCCAAGCCTACAGGGTGGAGAATATAGCGTTTTTCGCCATCCACATAGTTAAGTAGGGCAATTCTAGCGTTACGGTTGGGGTCGTATTCAATCTCAGCGACTTTAGCGGGCACATTATGTTTATCCCGGCGAAAGTCAACAATCCGATATAGTTTTTTATGTCCACCACCCCTATGGCGGCAGGTAATGACACCGCGATTATTACGACCTTTAAGGCGGTGTTTAGAGAGGGTTAGAGATTTTTCTGGCTCGGATCTAGTAATTTCTGTAAATTCCGAGACAGTATGTTGGCGTGTGCTTGGAGTATAAGGTCGGTAGAAACGAATTGCCATATAGTCGATCCTCTGTCTGTTTCTGTGGAAGTTAGAGATCTAGATTTCCGGATAGGGCCAGAAAACTCGATCGCTGTAATGTCGGTGTTCAAGAATTACCCGGGTCAAGGTGGGTCACTATGTACCCGATATGTGCTACGCACAGGGGCGCAAGCGATCGCATTTTTTTATAGGTATTCAGAATGCGGCCAACCCCCGTTGTACCCGACACCATTAGACTTCAGGGAAGAGGACTTTTCTCAAGGCTTCCCCGTCTTCGAGGGTAACGATCGCCCTTTTATAGCGGGGTTTATACCCAACGAAACGGCCGACCCTACGTTGTCGCCGGGGAGGATTCTGGGTATTAACACTCAGAACCTTAACCGGAAATAGCAGTTCAACTGCCGCTTTAATAGTTGGTTTATCCGCCCTAGGATCGACATCAAAAGTAAACTGATTTAGCTCCATTTGAATTGTGGCTTTTTCAGTTACAATTGGTCGTCGGATCACATCAGCTAAATCACGGGTTTGAAACTCAGTCACCATAAACCTCCTGAATTTTCGCCAGGGCATTAGCAGTGGTTACTATTTTGTCTGCTGCCAGAACATCATAGACATTCAAGCTATCTGCCAGACAAATTCTCATTTTCTCCACATTCCGACCCGACAAATAGACATTTTCCTGTTTTTCAGGTAGTACCAGCAGCACTTTAGCGGATGATGAAACTCCCCAACGTTCCAAAGCCGCCGTCAAGTCTTTAGTTTTCGGGCGTGGCAGTTGGGTAACAAATTCTTCCACCACCACGATATCGTCTACCCGACTCTGAAACGCCGTTCTCAAAGCCAACCGACGTTCTTTGCGGTTCATTTTAACGCTGTAATCTCTCGGCTTCGGCCCAAAGATCACACCACCACCGCGCCATAGTGGAGAACGAATCGAACCTGCCCGCGCCCGTCCTGTTCCTTTTTGTCTCCAGGGTTTACGGCCACCGCCCCGCACTTCCGAGCGAGTTTTAGTGCTGGCTGTTCCCTGTCTAGCTGCTGCCTGCTGACGTACTAAGGCTCTATGGACGATGTGGGAGGCATTTTCTTCTTTAGCAACTTTCAGTTCCAGGGTCGTCTGTCCGACTTCTTCCCCGTCCCAGTTGCGAATTATACAGTCAACCATTTTTCCCCCTGTCTTCTCTCTACTTGCCACCCACCAGGTTGGCTGGTTTGATATTAAGCAAGCCACCGGTTTTGCCGGGGATTGATCCTTTAATTAGCAACAGGTTCCTTTCTAGGTCAACCCGCACGATTGTCAGTTTCCTAGTGGTAATCTGTTTCCCGCCATAACGTCCGGCCATTTTTTTGCCGGGATAAACGCGGCCTGGTGTGGTTCCGGGTCCGATGGAACCTGGTAGGCGGTGGTTTTTGGAACCGTGAGCCATTGGTCCGCGTCGGAAGTTATTACGTTTTTGGTTTCCCGCAAAACCTCGACCCATGCTAATGCCTGTCACATCGACTATTTGTCCGGGTTCAAAGGCATCTACCTTGACTTGCTGACCTAGTTCAAAGTTATCGGTACTTTCTAGCCGATATTCTTTAAGGTGACGAACTAAGGGGCTGTTGGATTTGGTTAGGTGTCCCTGTTCAGCATGGCTGAGGTATTTATTAACCTCTTTATCTGGGGATTTGCGGGTGTTTAATTTGCGGGTTTTGTTAGGAACTTCACCATAACCTAGCTGGATGGCCGTATAGCCATCGGTGGCTTCGGTCTTCACTTGGGTGATTGTGCATGGCCCGGCTTGAACTACGGTGACGGGAATCGCTTTTCCGGTCTCTGTGTCAAATACCTGAGTCATGCCTAGCTTGGTGCCGAGGATACCTACAGACACTTAAACTGGCCTCTCTTTTCTACGCATTACAATAGGGCGGAATTTTCCACTGACTAAATCATGGTTAACCCGCCAGTTAACGATGCTTGTGGCATCATAATTTAAACCCGATTTTGGGCAGACAAACCCACCGTCTCTCCGGCTTAGGCGCTAGGATAGACGTGCGTGGTTGCCTGGAAGTATATTCAGGCTATCAACTTGTTTAAGCTGTTCCCAGACTGAAGCCTAAGCCTCAGTGCGGCCCGATGTCGCTAGGACTTGAGCAGATATCTACTCAGTATCCGTTGATTTTGTTGCTCAGGGTCAAACTAGCATCAGGTTTGACCGAGTTTACTGTTAGCGCTTGGCAATTTCGGCGAAGCTGCTGTAGCTTAGAGCCATTGATGTCATAGGAGAAGTCCTAACTAAGTAGTTGCCTATGCTTGGCAAATCCTATAGGTTAGCTATCCTTACGCCAACAGTTATACTGCAATTTGATCACGATTCTTGATTGTATGTGATATCTGTGCTTTCGTCAAGTCTATTTTTAACATTTATGTTTTGGCTCAATCGGCGATCGCCTGAAAGGGGAATGGTGGGAGTTATGGTGGTGATGGGTTGTTGCGGAAATTAAACTAAGGAAGTAGGGTAGGGTAGTTCACGGATTGGGGACGCTGGCCATGAGTCAATTAACAGTTGTAGCGAGAATCAAAGCTAAAGCCGGAGTACAAGAGAAAGTTCATCAGGAGTTACGGAAACTCATTCCGCTGACTTTAGCTGAAAGTGGATGTCTCAATTATGATTTACATCGGTCGATTGATGATCCGACTTTATTTTTGTTTTATGAGAACTGGGAAAGTCGTTTGTTGTGGGAACAACACATGGCGGCGGATCATATTAAAACATTCCGGGAAAATACAGAAGGTTTAATCGAAAAGCTGGATATTGATTTATGGACGCTGGAGGGTAATCTAGGATGAAGTCGTTTAAATCTGTTTTGGCTAGTTGTCTAATTCCCGCCATAGCCTTGTTGACGGGAGATGTGGCGATCGCTCAGACTGTAGAACCGGAGCAATTGACCATTGCTGGCGATCGCACATCAAAACAAGTCCGCCAGCTTTACATTAGAACCGATAGCGCCGTCAGAGATTTACAGGTGCTTCCGTTTGACCTCAGTGGAACTAATGGGGTGTCGGTGTTTCCTGGGGAGGCGATCGCCGCTGGGGAAATGCAGCCAATTCTGGGTAAGGCGAATGAGGTGATTGTACCCGTGGTGTTTAACTTACGCCAGGCTCCTGATAGTGGTGAATTTGTGGGAACTGTGCGGCTAAGTTACTCTGGGGGACAACTGGCGATTCCGGTGACGTTAAGGGTTAAAGACCATTGGTTTTTACCCCTGGTAATGCTGGTATTTGGGACAGGATTAGGAATTGTCATCTCTGCTTATCGCGACGAAGGACGACCGAGAGATCAGATTTTGATGCGGGTAGGACAGCTTTATGCTCAGATGGAAGAAGATCCAGATATCGATAAGGCTAAGGAGTTTAAGGGTCGCATCAATGCTTATTTAGTTGAAGTGAAGATGGAACTTCAGGGGGAACGCTGGGAAGAAGCGGCGCTGATTATTGATCGCGCTGAGGGAACTTGGCGGCGTTGGGTGATGGGAAGGTCTGATTGGTTGGCGCAGTTTGAATATAGCGATCGCCTCAAACAGAAGTTAGAGGATTATGATGCTACCACTACCTTTGTGCGGATGGTAACTTGGGATTTAGATGATGCTCTGAACACTGCGCCAGAGTTGGAAGGTCCGCCTCAATTGCGTCAGAAGTTGGAGGAGATCGCCAAACAAATTAACAGTTATGCTCCTTTAAAAAAGGATATTGAGGAACTACAAAAACGCCTCCCCGTTGAAAGTGATGATGACCAAAAACCTCTGGCTGCAATTATTCGCCAACTCGATCGCCAGGTTGACCGTTTAACCCCCATGGAGTTACAAAAAGATGAAACTGTCGGTCGTCAGTTAGAACAGCTCAAAGTTCAGGTCGATGAACAAAGTCTGGCTGAGTCAGATTTAGTTTCTAAGGGATTAGGGTTTATGTCCGGTTTGTCTTTAGTGGCTCTCCCTCCGGCTACTCATTACAACGCTTCTTGGAGTGAACAAGCAGCCTCGGCTAATTTGCGGATTAGAGCCTTTGTTTGGACCAGTTATGCGTTGGCGGTGGTGCTGTTAGCCGGAGCCGGTTTTACTGAGTTATATGTGGCTAATTCGACTTTTGGCGCTAACCCTTCTCGGGACTATTTTACTCTCATGGCTTGGGGTTTTGGAGCCGAGGCGACCAGGGATGCGATCGCTAAGGTGGTTCAGAGTTGGGGTTTACCTGGCTTGAAGTCTTAGGAGTTACTCAATTAGTGAATCAGGGGCAATTTTATCGTAAATTTAGTACCTTTGTTTAGGGTACTAGCTACGTTAATTTCGCCCCCATGAGCTTTGACAATTTGTTGGGCGATCGCCAATCCTAACCCCCAACCACCAGAGGCTTTAGAACGCTTTAGATCCGCTCGATAAAATCGCTCAAACACATGGGGCAATGCTTCAGCAGCAATGCCAATTCCAGTGTCTTCTACTTCCAATATAGCATATTTTTCCGAGTTGTGCAAGTTAATTTTAATCATTCCTCCGGGGGGAGTGTAGCGACCGGCGTT
This sequence comes from Arthrospira sp. PCC 8006, assembly GCF_046480465.1. Classification (NCBI taxonomy): domain Bacteria; kingdom Bacillati; phylum Cyanobacteriota; class Cyanophyceae; order Oscillatoriales; family Microcoleaceae; genus Arthrospira; species Arthrospira sp. PCC 8006. The sequence goes on along the minus strand of NZ_PKGG01000008.1, from coordinate 4,128 downwards.
GCTGAGAAGGTTGGTGATCACTTGTTTTAACAAACTGCGATCGGCTAATACCCAAATGGGGGTTAATGGTAGGTTAGTTATTAATTCTAAGGATTGACTTTTCAGGGGAGTTATCCACTCCGAAGCGATCGGGAATATCAGTTGAGTTAAATCAAGTTTTTGTATAGACTCAGGCGCTAGTAAGCCTTCATGTCTCGCGAGAAATAATAAATCACTGACTAAGGAACTCATCTGTTTAGTAGTTTTGACAATGTTTTCTAGTCTTCGATGCAATGATGGGGGGATTTCATCCAAATCCTCTAATTCTAGTAAAGCCACCTGACCATTACTTAATACAGCCGCTAAAGGCGCTCTTAATTCATGGGAAGCATTAGCAGTAAATCTTTGCAGTTGGTCACAGACATTTTCTAACCGTTGATTAGTGATTTTTAAGTTAATCTGACGCTGGGACAATTCTTGTTCTAATTGATAAAACAGATGAATAGTGAACATAGTAGCGATCGCACTAATCACCCCAGAAAAACCTAGGAAAATCCAGGTTAATTGTCGATATTCATCTCGATGTTGGATGCGTTCAATTAGTAGTTTTTCTTCATTTTCAGCAAAGATATCAATAGCTTGACGTGCTTGATTCATCGTTTCTTGACCTTTAGCCAGCCAATCATATAAAGACTCGATGGGTACTAAAGTATCATTTTGTCCGCGAATCCTAATTAATTCTTGTTGGAGGATGAGTTTTTGTTCAAAATTAGCGATATTTTCATCAATATAAAACCTGACATCTTCTAAGTATTCCAATTGTTCAGCATTGTCTTGTACCAAATCTTGTAAAGTGTCTAAAACTCGAGGAATTATACTTTGAGCATGATGATAACGCTCTAAAAACTCATCTCGTTGAGTCAGTCCATATCCTCTCACTCCAGTTTCTGCATCAAGTAAAGCGTTTAAAAGTTGTTTAGTTTCTAATCTAACATTCTGGGTATGTTGTACCCAAGCCTCGTCTTCAATTATGTTAAATTTTAACCAAGAAAAAGCTAATAATACTACCAATAAAAAACTCACTGGAATCGCTATAATTGCCGTACCTCGCCATCTAATCGGTAGAGATATCCAACGTTTTTGGAGTTTATTAATTAGCTTAACCATAGATATTTGTAATGTTTAATTATTCGGAGGTTCGAGGCGATAACCCATGCCATAAACAGTTTTAATCCAACTGTCAACTTCTATGGCTGTCAGGGTTTTGCGGAGTCGTTTAACTCTCGCTACTACCGCATTGCTTTCCGGTTCTTCTCCCCATTCCCAGAGTGCTTGTTCTATTTGATTATGAGTGAGAACTTGGTGGGGATGACGCATCATATATTCTAATAGTTGAAAGTCGCGGCTTTTCAGCTTTAAGCTATCATTACCCCATGTTAAAATCATAGTATCGAGATTTAATGATAATCCTTGTACTGCTAAGATATCCCCCACCCAAAGAGGCGATCGCCTTCTTAAAGCTCTAATTCTAGCTAACAATTCTTGTAAGTCTACTGGTTTAACTAAATAATCATCTGCGCCAGCGTCCAGTCCCATAACTTTATCAGCCGTCGTATCTTTAGCTGTCAGCATTAACACTGGTGATTTTTTCCCCATTTGGCGATAATTTTCACATAAAATAATACCATCTTCTCCCGGTAACATCCAATCTAAAATCAACAGATCATAGTCAGTTTCATTCATTAACCACAAGGCGGTTGTGCCATCTTCTACCCCATCAACAATATGTCCATAACGAGTTAAAGCTGCATGAATTGGCTCCCGTTGTTCTGGGTCGTCTTCTACCAATAAAATCCGCATTTGTACTTATACCAAAATAGACTATATATAGTTATTATATTAATAGCTAAATTTTGGCAGCCATGTCAAGCCATCCCCTTCCGGTGAGGGAGAGGACAGGAATTGACGGTAATTAATGCTTATGAACTGCTGTTATCGAGAGTTTTGGGAAGCAGAATTTCGTCTTCTGTAACCACCTGACCAAGGTGGGGGACCCTGTGGATCGCGAATAAAAATCACTTCGCCATTACTGCGAGTAATAGTGAAAGCATCAAAGTCATAGTCATCATATTTACCTGTGACTGTGACCTGTTCTCCGGGTTGTAAATTCAGTTGATGATGGCGCATGGGTCCAGCATCAACAATAATTTGTCCGGTTCCGTCGTCTAAGATAAAGTCATTACCTACCACACTGCGAATTGTACCAGATATAGTAACTCCTGAATGACGCTGTAAATTTTGAATAGAAACTTGTGCATTCGCGGCTGGAACGCCTATAGTTAATAGTGCGGAAGTTAGTAAGGCTGTAATAGTTGCTTTCATAAAGTTTGATGGTGACTGCACTCCCCTACATAGTAAACTGCAAATATGACCAAAAAATGACAGCAGCTAATTGGTGATCAGCATTACAGTTATGATTAACTTGGGTGATAATATTAACTCTAACGACGGGATGATTTAACTATGGCTAAAATTGCTCAAATTGGCTCGGTTTTGGGAGTTGATGAACAAGGCTTTATTATTCGGAAAGCTAATATTGACAAAATTGTGGAACCTTGGCGATCGCTAGTTGATGAAATTGTCACAGCTTATCTTAATCATTGGTATGACCAAGTTCATAGCATTTATATTCGCGGATCGGTCGCCGTAGGACAAGCTATTCCCTTGATTTCTGATGTTGATAGTTTCGCCGTCGTTTCCGGGAATTATAAACACTGCGATCGCGCTTGGTTTGATGCTTTTAATCAGCAAGTTAGCCAAAAATATCCCTTCTGTAAGGGAGTCGAATTGTCACCTATTTCAGGCGATCGCTTACGGGATTTTGAGGATTATGGTTATGGGGGTTTGCGAATGCTAATTGTCACTCAAGCCGCCTGTGTTTACGGACAAGATATATCCCCAGAATTGCCAAAGTTTAAGCCTGATATCGATGCGGTTAGTCATGCTTTTGATTTGTCCGAAGATATCCAGGAAGTCAGTTTTGACCTATTATATACAACCCCTCAAAAGCCACCTAATGAACAAACTGCTTATGTTCATAAACTCGGTCAGTGGATTCTGAAAAGGATCCTCCGGTCTGGCTTAGAAATCGTCATGGAACGTCATCAATGTTATACCCGTGATTTATATCCTTGTTATCAGATTTTTTCCGAATATTATCCCGCACAACAAACACTCATGTATCAAGCCTTAAATTGGTCAATTAATCCCCTTGATTCACCCCAGCAAATTGTCGATTTTTTGGCAACTTTTGGTTCTTGGTTGGTCGCCGAAATTGATCACGTTTATCCTCCCCAAATTTCTGATGATTTCCTCTTGACAAACTAACCGACTTGCTCTATTATATTATCATGGGAAAATGTGCCGACATATATAATAGCTTTTCAACCTAAAAGCTGTGATTAATAAACGCCGTTTATGGATGGGAGATAACCAGCAAAATTCCAGCTTTAACCAAACGCGACAGTAGGGGAACAATTTCTGTATCCCAGTCAAAATCTTGTAACCATTGTTGTATGTCTAAGCCACTAAATTCTGTGGATGTAAAAATTTTCTCTAATATATCTTGGTCAAGTCCGATCAGAGATATTTTCTTACCCCCAGTTTTAATTTCAAATTTACCCGTGGGAGTTAATTGAGTAATATCGACGGGTTGCTGAGGACGATAGAATTTAGTCTGCTTACCTTGGGGGAAGATATCATAGCCAATTTGACTGGGAAAGCCTAATTGTAAGTCAGGTTGTCCTTGTAAAAGTTGTTCATCTAAGTAGCGATTAATTAAATCCTCTGACTCCAATATCTCTAGCCAGTTTTGGACTAGGTTTTGTAGGTGGTGGCGGCAGTTTTCTCGATGGGATTTATTTAACACAGGTAAATTTTTGCGCCATTGTGGATGTTGTTGCAATTGACTGGTTAACCAATCACTAAAATCAATACCAGTTTGACAGTCAATTCCCAGGGTTAAATGCAAAGAAGGTTCATCAATTGCTATAGCATAATGCCAATGTCCACGGGGTATATAGAGCAGATCGCCAGGGTTAATAATTGCGTCTATATAGGGTTGAGTATCAGGGGGAGAAAACTGGGAAG